>JAQVEY010000036.1 GCA_028697515.1 Bacteroidales bacterium
TAGCAGTAATATTCCATAATTCCATATATGCAGAAAGACTTCCAATAGGTTTAATGGACGTGGTTGACAATTGCGATCCTGATGCATTGAGACGTTTCTACAAGGATTGGTATCGTCCTGACCTTATGGCTGTTGTTATTGTTGGAGACTTTGACGCAAAAGAAATGGAACAAAAGGTTATCGATCTTTTCAGCAAAATAGAAAAACATCCTGCTCCTCGCGAAAGATTTTATGCCGATATTCCTGACCATGATGAAACATTAGTTTGTGTTGCTTCAGATCCAGAATCTCCAATAAGCATGGTTCAGATGTTTTATAAACACCCGCTTAAACCAAAAGTAACTGTTGCAGATTACCGAGAAGATATTATCGGGATGTTGATGAGTTCTATGATATCAAATAGGTTGGCAGAGCTTACATTGCTCGAAAACCCTCCTTTTGCTCAGGGCTATGCAGGATATTCCGAATTTATTGGTCCTAAATCAATGTTTATTAGCTTGGGAGTTGTTCAAAATAATGACATAAAAGCTACTATTGATGCTTTGGTTGCTGAAAATCAAAGAATGAAACAACATGGATTTACTGAAACTGAGCTTGAACGTGAAAAAGCTACTTTACTCAAAGAAATTGAGAAAATGTATAATGAACGCGATAAACAAAAATCAGAATCTTATGTAAGAGAATATCAAAGCAACTATTTACCACCTCATAATCCTTATCCTGGAATTGAGTACGAATATGAATTGTTTAAAAAATATTTGCCAGGAATTACTCTTGACGAAGTTAACAAATTTGGTTCTTCTATGATAATTGATAAAAATCTTGTTATAGTTGTTTTAACTCCTGAAAAAGAAGGCGTAGTTATTCCTACAGAAGATGAAGTTTTGAAAATTTATAATGATGCAACAGCACAAAAAGTAGATGCTTATGTTGATAAGGTATCTGATAAACCTCTTATTAGCAGTTTGCCAGAAAAAGGTAAAGTAGCAAAAAAAATAAGCAATAAAGAATTGGATTACGAAACCTGGACATTCAAAAATGGCGTTACTGTAATTCTTAAAACCACAGACTTTAAAGATGATGAAATTCTTTTCGAAGCAAAATCAGTTGGTGGTTATTCATTATATGATCAAAAAGATGATATAAGTAGTAAATATGCTGCTTCAATTGCATTAGAAAGTGGTTTGGGCGATTTCGATAAAACAGAATTACAAAAATTCATGTCTGGAAAATCGGTTCGCTTCCAACCATATATTGGCGAAATATCTGAGGGCTTTACTGGCAGTTGTGCTGTGAGCGACTTTGAAACTTTACTTCAAATGATTCATGTTTCATTTACCAAACCAAGAGTTTCTGAATCTGCATTTAAATCATATATTAATAAAGAGAAAGGAATGACCGAAAATGAAATGCTTGACCCTCAGTCAGCATGGAGGGATACATTAAGATGGACTATTGCAAATCATCATCCACGTCGTCGCCCAGTTACTCCCGAAATTTTAGATGAGGCAGACTATAAACGTGTGAAATACATTTATAATCAACGTTTTAGCGATCCTGGAAATTTCACATTTTATTTCGTAGGAAATATTGACAAGAAACAAGCTAAAGTTTTACTAGAGAAATACTTGGGTTCTTTACCAGTTGTAACTAAAAACGAAACTTTTGTTGATCTTGGAATTAGGCCTCCAAAAGGAATTGTTGAAAAGACCGTAAGAAAAGGAAAAGATGCTAAATGTATAGAAGTTATAAATTTCCATGGTGATTTTGAGTATAACGCAAAAAACTGTCTTGAACTAGATGCAATTTGTAAAATTCTTTCAACACGTTTGCTAGAAGATATTCGCGAGAAAGAAAGCGGAGTATATTCAATTGGTGCTTATCCTAATAGCTATAAAACAACTCATGAAGGTTATTCTGTAACAATTTCTTTTAGCTGCGATCCTGAAAGAGAAGAAGAATTAAGACTAAAAACATTTGACATTATTAATTCTTTAAAAGTTGATGGAATTACAGACGCAGACATTCAGAAGGTCGTTGAAAAAGAAAGACGTGAATTTGAAACTAACGTAAAAGAAAATTCCTACTGGAAAAGATTGTTGATTGATATCAATGAAAACAAGATTACTTCAGATGATTATAAAAATTATAATGCGATGATTGAAACAATAAGTATCGAAACAATGAAAGCAGCAGCAAACAAATACTTTGATATGAACAATTATATTAAAGTTAATTTATTGCCAGAAGAGTAGTTTTAATAATAAATATAAAAAAAGCCACTTTTGCGAGTGGCTTTTTTTATTCCCGGATAAAAAACATTTCCAATTCACCGTATCTAATTGAAAATACCCTATTGGTAAGTTCTGTAATCCTAAATGTGTTTGAACCTATCGTTAAATATTCAGAGTCCGCACTTAATTGCCATTGTGTTAATATCGTATCATTGTTTTCATAAGTTTTAATAAGGGTATTGTCATCAAGAAAATCATACACCGCTGTTCTAAATTCTGTAGTCTGATTCTGGGAATAATCTACAAATGTGTTTATTTTCCAATCATGCTTGATTAATAATCTTCTCGTTTGATTGTAATTGTTATCATCGGAGCATGAATAAAATAAGATTGCAGTAAATAATATTATATAGTATGATTTTTTATTATTTTTCATTCGAAAAGATATCTTCTAACTTAAATGATTTGTTTGCTCTCACTCCTTTTTCGGTTTTTTTTAAATCACAACACTCATTATAATAATCATGCTGAAAAACAATAATCCATTTTTTTTTAAAAGCTTCAGATAAAATTGATTTCTTTTCTTCTATGCTTGTTAGGGGAAACAAATCGTAAGCCGAAACCCATGCAAGCGGTACAGATGCCATTGCAGGTATCAAATCACCGGCAAAGAAAACAGTATTTTTATCTAACTTGATTACAGGTAACATTAAACCTGGAGTATGTCCATCAAATAATCTTAATTCAGTATTGTTGCTAATTTTTATGGTTTTACCAACCAATTTTAATTTCTCTGAAGATTTTAATATTTCAAAATTCTTCTTAATAAAAGAAGACTTTTCTCTGTAATTGGGATTAAATGCGTTTTCCCATTGCTTTTCCGAAATATAATGATTCGCATTTGGGAAACTTAACTCATATTCGCCAGTATTTTTATTAAGTTTAGTTGTCCCTCCACAGTGATCAAAATGTAAATGCGTTAGTACTACATCTGTGATATCCTCAACAGAATAGCCGGCAGATTTAATATTTATTTCAAGATTTTGTGTAAAATCAGCTTGGTAACTATTGATTGTATCGTTTACATCTTTATCCCCAATTCCAGTGTCCACCAACATCCTGCGTTCTCCGTCATCAATTAATAAAGACCGGCAAGAAGCTTTACACATATTATTCTCGTCACAGGGATATTTGCTCGACCAAATACTTTTTGGGATAACGCCAAAATAAGCCCCACCGTCAATTTTAAATTCAGGAGTATTTAAAACAATAATTTTCATTATTATTTGTTAAAATTATTGTCCAAAAATAAATAAAAAGAGCATAGACTATCAAATTTTTGTAATTTTGTCAAAAAATAAATGTATGGGAGAAATTACTGAATTAAGAAATAAAAAGAAGGATGTAACAACAAAAGTGTTAATTGCATTAATTTCTTTAATGACTTTGGCTATTGGAGTTCTGGGTTTTATGCTATACGATGTTTCACAACAAAATAAAGTTATTATTGTCAAATCTCAAGAGGTTACTGTAGAAAAAGATAATCTTAAAGCTCAATTATCTACTTTATTAGATGATTATGATGCGCTTCAGACCAATAATGATAGTTTAAATGCTGAGATACTGAAAGAAAAAGAACATATTCAAACTTTAATAAAAGAGTTGGATGGTTTAAAAAGCTATAATTATGGGATACAGCAAAAATACGAAAGAGAACTTGCTTCATTACGTAATATTATGAGGCACTATGTTTATCAGATTGATAGCCTTGACCAGTTAAATAAGATATTAATAGCTGAAAATATTACAATCCGTGATGATCATAATAGAATTAAAACAGAAATGGACGGCGTTGTAGAAAAAAATGATGAACTTGAAATGGTTATCGAGGGAGCAAGTATTATTAAGACTGCAAATATCGGTTTTAAGTTTTACAACAAAAGAGGCAAAGAAACAGAAAAATCTTCCAAGCTTGAGAAAATTGAAACTTACTTTACATTAGTGGCAAACGATTTGGCTTCAAGTGGACCAAGAAGAGTCTATCTAAGGATTATTCGGCCTGACAGCTATGCATTGTCGGGTGGGCAAACTTTTGACTACAGGGAGAAAAAAATAACCTATACTGCAAGCCGTGATATTATTTATGAGAACCAGAATCTGGCAGTTTCTATTTATTACGACGTTAAAGAAGAGCTTATTCTTGGAAAATATATCGTAGAAATTTACATGGACGGTAATAAAATAGGAGAAAGTTTCTTTACTATTAATAAATAAAACAATGTTTTTTTATGCTTCTGTAATAGATAGCATTTTGTCTTCTATGCCTGTAATCGAAAGACAGATAAATAGTAATCAGATTATTATTTGTATTTCTGCCATGATTGTTTTACTATTATTATTGACAGTAAAATTGCTATACCACGGCTATTTCAGACATGTTTTCCTAAACGTTTTCAGAAGCGAACTATCTGTCAGAAATGGTGACGAAAACAATAATGCAGTTCAGCAGGCTTCGGTGTTGACAGGGATTATGGCATTAATAAGCACAACAACAGCCATTTTCTCATACAGTATGTATTCTACTTCTATAAGTTTAATGCCAACCAATAAACCTATTCAGATTTATTTCGTAATCTTAGCTATTGTATTAAGCTTTACTGTTTTTTACAGACTTAGTCTTTTTTTATTAGGCTGGATAATAGATATAACCAAAGTCACACTAAATTATTCAAATATTACTTCAAATATATTCAGAATAATGGGATTAATTATTTTTCCATTTTTTTTAATCATCCCATTTTCTGAAGAAAACTTACAAAACATACTAATATACAGTATTTTAGCAATTATTGTTTTGGCTTTTATCTTAAGATTGTATAATTTTTTATTAATATTATTTAAAATTAAATTTTTAAATCATTATGCAATTTTGTATTTTTGCATGTTCGAAATTTTACCGGTTTTAATTGTCGTTAAAATTGCAGGAAGTTTAAGTGTAGTATAAATAAAAACTCAGAGAATGAAGATAAGAAGCATTCTTATTTCACAACCTAGGCCGGAAACAGAGAAGAATCCATATAACGATCTGGCAAAAAAGTATAACCTTAAAATAGATTTTCGTCCTTTTGTGCAGGTTGATGGAATACCAGCAAAAGATTTCAGACGTGACAGAGTAGATATTAATAACTTTTCAGCTATTATCTTTAATAGTCGTACTTCGGTAGATCATTTTTTCAGAATATGCGAAGAAATGAAAATTACAATAAAGGATACATGGAAGTACTTTTGTATTTCAGAATCGATTGCTTTTTATCTTCAAAAGTATATCGTTTATCGTAAACGTAAAATTTTCTTTGGTAATAGCACATTTGACGATTTAATGGAATATATACACAGATTTCCAAATGAAAAATATCTTGTCCCTTTAAGTGAAGTGCATAAGAATGAAATACCCGATAAACTTTGTGCCTCCAATATTGAGTTTTCAAAAGCAATATTATACAAAACTGTTAGTGCCGATTTATCAGATTTGAAAAACGTAAATTATGATATTTTAGTGTTTTTTAGCCCTGCAGGTGTAGCATCTTTATTGCAAAACTTTCCCGACTTTATCCAAAACGAAACCTGTATTGGAGCATTTGGGCCAGCAACCGCTAAAGCAGTAGAAAACCATAAGCTTAGACTTGATCTATTGGCCCCTGTTCCAGAAGCTCCGTCAATGACTGCTGCACTTGAACAGTTTGTTAAAGTCAAAAATAAGTAAGACAAACTTTTGTCGAACTGATTATTGAACTTATGGTTACTAAAAACAATTTCTCATTTAATAGAAAATCAATATTAAGATTAAAGTCTGAGATTCAGGAATTGTTTGACAATGCAGAGAGAATAGATTATGGGGATTTTAAAGTTTTGTGCTATCCCAAAAACAATATATCACCTGGTATTTTTCAGGTATTTATCTCTGTGCCAAAAAAACGCCTAAATAAAGCAACTGATAGAAATGTCGTTAAAAGACGAATCAGAGAGTCTATAAGATTGAATTATCAAGACTTAGAGCTATTGTGTATTAACAATAGTATAAGACTATTTTATGGTGTAATATGGAATAGAGATTATATTTGTGAATACAAATTAATTGAACAAAATATAGTTCTATCTTTACAAGATATTTATAATAAGATTTATGAAAAGACACAAAATCCTTAAATCACTTTTCACCAAAACAAACAGAATAGTTCTGGTTGGGTTCATTGCATTATTTTTTAGTTTATCCTTGAGTTCTTATAGTCAGGAAACAGACAATAATTTTGAAACAGTAAAGAATCTGGATGTATTTTACTCATTGTATAAAGAACTAAATCTTTATTATGTTGATCCAATTGTTCCTGGAGAAATAATAAAAAAAGGAATTGAGGGAATGTTAAAAAGTCTTGACCCTTATACTGTATACATTCCTGAATCACAAATCGAAGACATAAAATTTATTACCACTGGACAATATGGTGGTATTGGAGCCATAATAAGAAAAAGTGGTGACTTTACAGTAATTGCACAGCCTTATGAAAACAGCCCTGCAGCCATAGCTGGCTTATTACCTGGAGACATTATTATAGAAATTGATAATAAATCAATCAAAGGTATATCATCTGATCAGGTTTCAGAACTATTGAGAGGAGAACCCGAAACAAGTGTTCAATTGAAAATAAAACGTCCAAACGAAGAAAATGATTTAAGCTTTACCGTCATCAGAAAAGAAATTAAGCGTAATTCTGTTCCATATTTCGGTTTAGCTGATGAAAATATCGGATACATTGCCTTAGATGATTTTACAAATACAGCTGCAAAAGAAGTTCAGGAGGCATTTCTATCTTTGAAAAAGGAATACGACATAAGTTCATTAATCATTGATTTACGTGGGAATCCGGGAGGATTATTAATCGAAGCAGTGAAAATATGTAATCTTTTTGTTCCAAAAGGTGAACATATTGTAAGCACTAAAGGAAAAGTAGCACAATGGGATAAAACATACACATCAAGTGCCGAGCCTTTGGATACGGAAATTAAAATTGTAGTGCTAGTAAACAGAGGATCTGCATCAGCTTCAGAGATAGTTGCAGGTGCGATTCAAGATCTTGACCGTGGAGTGATTTTAGGACAAAGAACTTTTGGAAAAGGTCTTGTACAAACAACGCGAGAGCTTAGCTATAACGGCGTTTTAAAGGTGACAACTGCAAAGTATTACATTCCGAGTGGTAGGTGTATTCAGGCTCTGGACTATTCAAATCGAAATGATGACGGTAGTGTCGGCAATGTCCCTGATTCTCTAATTACAGAGTTTAAAACCAAAAATGGGCGAAAAGTATATGACGGAGGTGGTATTATGCCCGACTTAGTAGTTGAACCAGAACTCTTTAGTAATATTGCAACAAGCTTAATTATAAAAAACTTGTTATTTGACTATGCTGTTTATTTTCATTCTCTAAACCCAGAGATACCACCTGCTGATAAATTTGTTTTTACTGATACAGATTATGAGAATTTTGTAAACTGGGTAAAAGACAAGGACTTTGATTATGAAACAAAAAGCGAAGAATATCTTAGACTACTTATTGAAACAGCAAAAGAAGAAAAATATTATAATGAAGCTTCTCAAGAACTGGAAATGCTAATGACCAAATTTTCGCATGACAAAAATAAGGATCTCATGATGTTTAAAGATGAGATAACAGATATAATTTGTCAGGAAATAGTTGTTAAATATTACTACGAAAAAGGAGCAATTATGTATGGATTAAAAAATGATCCAGAAATAAGAGAAGCTGTAAGAATTTTAAATGATGAACAAGAATATAAAAACTTACTAGTACCTTAAAAAAAAGCCGATTTAAAAATCGGCTTTTTTTATCTAATATATTATTATTTCTTTTCAGACTCTGTATTTTTACCACTACAACATCCTGTTTTAGATTCGCCGCTTGTTGCAGTTTTACCTTCACAACTCGTATGCTGCTTTTCAACGGTTCCTGCCCCACTACATCCTCCTGTTTGTGTTTTGCTTGAACAACAACTCTTTTTAGTATTAGGGCATCCGGGGGAATAAACACTTGCAGTGTACTTTATCTCACTAAGAGATGCAATAATCTTTTCAACATCAGTTTTGTCATTACGATACTTCACTAGTATTATGTCTTTTTCATAATCTGTTTCAACAAATTTTACACCTTTTGTGAATGCAAGTTGCTTTTTTATCTCGTTAGCACAATTGCCACATTCCATTTTACAAGAGAGTTTTACTTCAGAGATTTTATCATTCTGTTTCACCTCTTTTTTTTCTTCTTTTTCCTGAGCAGAAATTGATACTGCAACAAAAAAGATTGCTGCTAAAACTAAAATCGATTTTTTCATTTTTTTTAAATTTAATTGTTTAATACTAATTGTTAATTTAACCACTTATAATTTAATTTTTACTCTTTTTGTCAATTGAAATCCTAATACCTACATAAAACTTTCTTCCATGAACAGGTCCCCAAATTAATGCTGAGTCAAAATAATTTCCATACGGATCTTCAGCAGCAATTATAGGATGTTGTTGAACAAAGTCGAGAATGTTTTCACAACCCGCATAAATTTCCCAGATTTTATAATATTTAGTAATTTGAGCATTCATAATGTAGTATGCTGGGAAATCGGCTTGCAGACGATAGATTTCTGGGTTTTCCAGAGTTGAGGGAATCCTTCCACCACCATTATACTGAGTTGTGAAATCGAATTGCCATTTCTCAAGTGGAGTTTTGTAAGACATTGTAAACAATCCCTTAAACCTGTTGGTAAGTGGAGCCTCGAGTAAATAACCTCCTATTGTTTGTTTTACATCATTATACCTAAAGGCAATAGTTGCATCAAGTCCTTTGATAATTTCATAAGTTGACTCAATCTGATAAGTGTTTGAGTAAGACTTGCCATTTAGATTGTAGAATTTTACAGAGCGTGCCGATTCGAAATCAGTAATAATCTGATTAACAAACTGAGTGCGGTAAAACTCGGCGTTTATAGCCATGTCTCTATCGCCTATCGGAACATACCAAGTCAAATTAGTTCCGTAGTTCCATGCTTCTTCAAGTTTTAGATCTGGAGCTATTATAATTTGTCTTGACGATGCTAATAAATAGCTGTTCTCGGCTAATATATTTGCATAACGGTATCCCTTGCCAGCAGACGCACGTAGAGATAGAGAGCCTGTGATGTTGTACTTCAGGTTTAATCTAGGTGTAATAAGCAGACCTTCAGTATTGTGATAGTCTGCTCTGATACCAGCAATAATATTAAGATTTGCAGGGAGCTTTGCTGTATATTGGAAATATCCTCCCGGAACAATTTCGGTATTTAGAAATGTTGAATCATTTAAATATTGATGCAGGTCTTCATATTTATAGCTTAATCCTGCATTGTACTTATGATCAGTGTTTCCTGCAAATGCCGACTGCCAGATTATGTTTAGATATACAGATTTCTGTGTCGCATCAAAGACAGTATTGCCGTAGTAAGATTCCTGATTGTGATAAGTAAAACTGCTTATCATTGCCAGGCTGTTGTATTTCTTTTCAGGGAATACATAGCCCATTTTATAAAAAGCTTGCAGTCTCTGAGCGCCGATATTAATCCCGTAAGGGTTTAATGCATCGTTATAGTTACCATATACATGTTCTGTCTGTCCACCCTTGCGATTTTCGTCTATATACTGAATCCCTGTTCGAATAGTAAGATTGTTGCCATGGTAATCCCAGCGGTTAAAAAGTATATGTTGTTGCAATCTTGGCATATCCATAAAACCATCTTGATTATGGTCGATATCAAGCAAATCTGTTTGAGTATGCCCGAAAATCATTGTGTACCACTTTGGAGAAACCTTTATCGCTGCGTCAATATTTGTCTCGGTCTTACCTGCCGAACTAAACAGTTGATTAAAATAGAATGTATCAGCAGTTAAAGGTTTCTTATACTCAACATTAATCTGTCCGGTAACAGCATCGTAACCATTGATAACTGCCGAAGTTCCTTTTGAAACTTGAATTGATTCCATCCACGGACCAGGAATATATCCTAATGCGTATGGCTGTGACAATCCATAAAGATTCGGAATGTTTTCTGTCATCATCTGAACATATTTCCCAGCAAGCCCGAGCAGTTTTATCTGTTTTGCTCCGGTTGTGGCATCACTATAAGATGCGTCAACAGAAGCATTTGTTTCGAAACTTTCCGACAGATTGCAACAAGCCGCTTTGCATAACTCAGCATCTGTAATTGTCTGTACACTTCCTATCTCCATCCTTGAGTAATGTGTCCCGACTTGTCGTTCTCCGATAGTTACCTCATCTAAAAATAGTGTGTTTTTTAAAACTATTTCTACGGATTGGTTGTCGCTGCTAATATGCACAGTATCAGTAATATAGCCTACAAAACTAAAAATAATATTTTCGCTTTCTATAGGTTTTTCGATTGAAAATTTTCCATTTTTGTCGCTTGTAGTTCCAATTTTGGTTTCCAGCCACCATATATTAACACCGAATAAGGGTTTCTTAATACCATCTGTTTCTTCAAAAACATACCCTGTAACCTGTGAATTTAGTGAGCAAACTACAAGCATAAAAACAATTATACTTGTTAATTTTTTCATATTTTTTTTATTTAATTAATACTGATTATTATTCTAATCAATATTAATCATAATCTAAAAATAGAAAACACAGCACACAAATCTGTACTGCCTGCAATTGAATATATTAAAGGTGGAATTTTAATATTATAATAAGCAGAATGCGAAAAAATCTTAAAATCAATATGACCTAAAGATTGACTTAAAAAATCTGGAATTTCGATGCTGATTTTAACAGGGAATTCGAAACGAAAATTATTGAAAAACAATTGATTAAGCGAAAAAAATGATATTTGAGAATTTTTCTCGTGCTCTTCGGTATGGCAAGAACATGTGTGAGCTTCACAACTATCGCAGTGAGTGTGATTATGCGAAATCTCACCAAATTCAAAAAATGCTATATCGCTTTTCTCTTCATTACATCCATTGCATAGATATTTTTCAACAAAAAACCCATTTGCTGAAATTAATATTACTAATGAAAAGACTACAATAAAGATATTTTTTATTCCACTCATCCTTGCAAAAATAGTGTATAAATCAATATATAGAACAGTTTATCTGAAAAATTGTTCAATATTTCTTCTTCTTTTTAATGCCGAATCTGTAAAATTTGGATATGTGCGTTAATAATTATTTGCTATTT
>JAQVEY010000037.1:0-8717 GCA_028697515.1 Bacteroidales bacterium
AATGTCTTTTCGGTGAGATGCCAACCACCCGATACGCATACCTGCAAGTCCAAATGATTTTGCCATTCCCCAAAGACTTACAGAATTTTCATACATATCACAAATCGAAGGAATTTGTTTTTTCTGATCATGAATCAATTGATGATACATTTCATCTGAAAATATCAGAATATTTCTTTTTCTTGCTAAAGAAATAATTTGGTTTAATTCAACTAATGAAGGCAAGAAACCAGTTGGATTGTGAGGAAAATTCAGAATAATTAATTTTGTTTTTTTAGAAATTATTGATTCCAGTTCGTCAACTTGATAATGCTGATTTTTATCAAACTGCCACCATCTAATTTTTGCTCCAAGACTTTGTGCAACCTGATACAAAGACTGATATGCAGGAGACATACAAATGACTTCATCGTTCGGTTCTAAAAGTACATTCATCAATATAAAATTAGCCTCACCCGGCGACATAACCAATACCTTATCTGCTTTAATTGTGCTATATTGATTTGCTATTGACTGTCTTAGAAACTCTGAACCTGCGGAATCGGTATATCCAAATTTTAAATTATTCCACAAATCCAACTCAGACTTAGTTGCACATGAAAGTATATATTCCAGACTATAGCCATCACAATCTGAACTTGAAATCAAATATTTTGTATTGAATTCATATTTTGCAAAGTATCGCTCGAGTTTAAAATCATCAATAATCATAAGATATCAAATTTTATTTAAAGCATTTTCCAAATCTACTATCAGATCATCAGCATTTTCAAGACCTACCGAAATTCGTATATCATTTATTGAAATACCCATGTTTTCAAATTGTTTTGCATTCAACTCCTTAATATAAGCGATAGCAGGTGCATAGACCATACTTTCAAAACCACCCCAACTGACTCCTTTATGAAATAGTTGAAGGCAATTAAAGAATGTTTTCACTTTTTCAATATCTTCAGTTTTTAACTGGAATGACATTAAACTACTATATCCTGTCATTTGTCTTTTTCCCAATTCGTACTGCGGAAAGCTTTTAAGTCCAGGGAATCTAACAAATTTAATTTTTGGATGATTTTCAAGGAATTTAGCAATTTTAAAAGCATTGGCCTGATGCCTTTCCATTCGTATTACTAAAGTCCTTAAGCTACGTAAAAGCAACCATGCTTCAATTGGTGCAATCTTAGCCCCTAACCATGCATATTCACGCTTAAAAATTGAGTCTATTATCTCAGCTTTGCCCATTAAAACTCCAGCTACAATATCACTGTGCCCTCCTAAATATTTTGAACATGAGTGAATTTCAATATCTATTCCCATTAATAATGGTTTTTGGTAGAGTGGTGTCGCCCATGTGTTATCGATAATAGTTTTTATTTCTTTTGATTTTGCAAGTTTTGAAACGGCTTCTATATCTTGCAAGCTAAATACAGCTGTTGAAGGGCTTTCAAGATAAATCAATCTTGTATTTGGTTTTATTGCTTTTTTAAAATCATCAATCGAATCTCCCTGAACAAAAGTTGTATCAATATTATATTTAGGTTTTAAATAGTTTGTCAAAAAATTATTTGATGGGCCATACAGATTCTTAAGAGAGATTACATGATCTCCACTATTAACGCAATACAAGATAGCAGCAGAAATTGCAGCCATACCTGAAGGAAAAAGTTGAGCTTTTTCAGCTCCGGAAAGTGTTGCCAACTTTTCTTCAACAATACTAACAGTCGGATTCTTTCCTCGTGAATAAATAAAGCTCTTATCTGGTTGATCAAAAGCCCTATCCACGGCATCCCAATCTTCAAAAGTAAATAAGGAATTTTGAAATATTGGAGGGACAACAGCACCTTCATATTTCTTACAACTGTCATGTGTCAATTGAGTTTCAATTTTCTTAGCTTTTAATACCATAACTTTTAAAAGTAAAACATGAATATTTAGAACGAAAATATAAAATAATTGCCAATCAAACTTAATTTAAATTAAGCCTCCCATTTACGGAAAGAAATAATTGATATAACAACACATAAACTCATGAAGACAATACTTCCAATAATTGGAATAAAAGACAACTCTTCTCCTTGCATAATATTATTACATTGTGCTATCAATCCTGAAGGCAGATATTCTGAGACACTTTCTATCTGTGACGTCAGGCTAATTAACAAATATGCTACAAATGACAAAATTCCTGCAACAATTTGGGACTTAAAAATAGAACTAAAAAGAACAACGACAAATAATGTTGAGCAAACACTAAAAAGAATAAACAGATTCTGTAACAAAAAATCTTGTATGATAAAACCTTCAAAAAATAAATAAGTGTAAAAAGATGACACAATAAAAGACACCAATATCGCAATTATAGCAACAAAAAATACAGATATATATTTACTTATTATAATTGCCGACCTTTTAACTGGTTTAACTAAGAGAAAAACAAGAATTCCGTTTTCTTTTTCTCTCGCAACTACTCCCATATAAGTTATTATAAGCACAAAACTTATTATTTGAGTCATATTTTTTATATACTGCATTACAGCATCTGTCCATGTAGGTGGAGGCACTTCAATTTTAATATTTTGAGATTCACTAACTGAAGATATTATATCGGGCATAAACATCGCAGTAATTGGTGATAGCAAACCGAAAATAAAAAAAACAACTAAAACTACAATAAGTTTCCGGGATCGAAATTGTTCGGCAATTTCATTTTTTAATAACACAAATAATATATTTCTATTCATCCTTTGCCCCTCCTATCAATTTCACAAAAACATCTTCGAGACTTGCAGATTTAACTTCAAATCTTTCTATATCAATTCCAGAGGATGTAATAAAGTTAAGTAAATCAGTTTTAGCATTTTTCATTTCAATTGGAAGCAAAACAACACAATTCTTGTCCGAATTTAATACTTCAACAGATTTTATACCCTGGAATAAATCCTCGATTTTAAAATTTTGCTCATTTCTAGCAAAAGTAATTTCAATGATTTTATCTGAATATTTGTTTTTAAGAACATCTGTCTTTTCATAAGCAACGAGTTCTCCTTTATTTAAAATAGCTACACTGTCACAAATTCTTTCTACATCATTCAAAATATGAGTTGACATAAAAACTGTACATTTTTCACGTAAAGAATGTATAAACTCCAAGACTTCCTTTCGTCCAATTGGGTCGAGAGCAGAAGTAGGTTCATCTAAAAAAAGCACTTCGGGATTTCCCATCAAAGCCTGTGCGATTCCAAGTCTTTGCACCATACCACCTGAGAACTGAGATATTTTTTTATTTGCAGATTTTCTTAAACCTGACATATCAAGCATTTCAAAAGCTCTGTATTCTCTCTCTTTTTTTGATAGTCCAAAAATTTCTCCAACAAACATCAGTAAGTTCTGAGCAGTCATACCTCCGTACATTTTATTTTCCTGACCGAGATAACCGATTTTACTTTTTAATCCTACATTATTAATAGTATTCTGTATCCCACTTATATAAAACTCTCCTGAGGTTTGTCTTATCAAGCCTGTCAATATTTTAACAGTAGTCGTTTTTCCTGCACCATTAGGCCCTAAAAAACCGAAAATAGAATTTTTGGGAACTTCAATATTTAAATTATTTAATGCAGGAACATCGCTTTTACCATATATTTTGGTAAGATTAACGCACTTTATCATTATCGTCCCCTCTTCCTAAAGTTAAATATATTACCGGACCTATAAATTGTATAAATAGTATAAGTAGTATCCAAATTTTTTTATCAAAATATTTAATATTATTTCGTTTAGATATATCTGAAATACACCAAATAATTAATATAACATTTAACAATACTAAAGGTGTAATTGCAGCATAAAATTTCCAATCATAACTCATAGAAGTAAAATTAATCAGACATAACTTTATTTATTACCTCATATAGTTCACTCCTTTTAATAGGCTTTGCAATGTAATCAGAACAGCCAAACTCGATACATTTTTCACGATCATCGTAACCTGCATAAGCTGTTTGAGCGATTATTTTTGTTTTAATCCCTCTTTTTCTTATCTCCTCTAAACAATCATAACCTGACTTAAGAGGCATGTTCATATCCAGCAAAATTAGATCAGGAGTACTTTCTTCCAACATTTTTAATAAGACTTCCCCATTCTCAGCATGTATAATCTCTAGATTATGACCTTTCAGCAATGCATTCAAATAAAAGAATGAATTTTTATCATCCTCCGCAATAATAACCCTTTTGTTCATAACATTCAATTTTATGTTTTCTGTTTTAATATCTTTTTTCTTCTTTTCGAAATCAGTATGATAAGGTACTGTGAAATAAAATTTACTACCAACACCAAGTTTTGAATCAACCCATATTTTACCCCCTAGCAAATCAACTATTCCTTTGCAAATACTTAAACCTATTCCTGCTCCATATTGATGATATGCATTCTCTTCCACTTGTCTAAATCTTTCAAAAATCAAATCATACATTTTTTCATCGATTCCTATTCCTGTATCACTGACATAGAACTCGAGCGATTGTATTCCATTAATTAAATTCGAAGTTACGCCAAATTCAACTTTACCTTTCTCTGTATATTTTATTGCATTTGTAATAAGATTATCTAATACTTGCTGTATGCGATTTGGATCTGACTCAAACTCAAAGTTGTGTAAAAATTCTGGAAAATCCATTTGCAAAGTCAAATCAGGTTTATTCTTTAACTCAATGCTATTTTTAAAGCTCTCATATGTATTAAGCATTATCTCATTAAGATAACAAACAGACTTATATATTCTAAACTGCTTTGTTTCAAGCTTAGAAATATCTAAAATATCATTAATTATCTCAATTAGTTTATTCCCTGAATTTTTAACTATGTCGAAATATTCTTTTCTTTGTTGATCGCTTAGTTTCTTATCTGACAACAATTCCGAAAAGCCAACAACAGTATTTAATGGTGTTCGAATCTCATGACTCATGTTTGAAAGAAAAACAGATTTCAACCTATCACTTTCCTCTGCTCTACGCTTCGCTTCGAGTAATTTTTCTTCTGACAATTTTTTATCTGTAATATCTTGTCCAATAGAAGCAATTCCAGTTATCGTACCTGTTTCATCTTTCAACAAAACATTGCTCCAGAAAACACTTATAGTATTTCCATCTTTCTTTAATATTTCCCCCTCGTAATGGTTAGATACACTGTGATTGCTAATAGATTTTCTTATTTCTGCCCTATTTTCTTTTAACACAAAAGTATCAATCCAACTTTTGCCCGCAATCTCATAATATCTGTATCCTGTCAGTTTTAAAAAATATTCATTACAAAATACCAAATTCCCATCATTATCAACAATTATTGACAAAAGATTAACATTGGTAAGCAATTCCGTAAATCTTCTTTCAGATTCAACAAGTCTTTCATTTGCTCTTTTATTGTGATAGTTTTTCTCCTGTGTTACCATAAACCAACCAATGAGAATTGTACTTGGAATATATATAAAAAGCAAAGGAATTGCAATATTTTCGATTGTACTTAATATCTTATCAACCGGTAAAAGCAATGTGCAAGCAAGCATCACAATGTGAACAATTAGCCCCAATAATGTTAATTCTTTCAGAAATTTTTTGTCTCTCCAAGCTGGTCTAAAATATCGCCACATTATACCTATTAGTCCAGCTGTCAGAATAACAGCTATACCCATATACATTCCATCCCCACCCAAATATACACGATAACAGACAGCAAATATCATTGCAATTAAGGTTGGAATCTCCCCGAAAAACAAACCGGAAACCGACAAGACTACAGATCTAACATCAAAAACAATTCCCGGTAACAAAACTCCCGGAGTTAACATTAAAATTAATGTGATTGCACCAATGGCAAGTCCTATAAAAATTTTCTTTAATAAAACATTTTTCTTTCTTGAATTTAGCCAAAAATAATCATATAGCAAAGCAAAAGCTAATAGGATTGCTACATTTTGCACCAAAGATATGGCTATATTCCAATTCAATTTCTAAATGTTTTGCTTAATACTATTAATTTAATACAACTCTCGCATTAAAAAGTATAAAACTAAATATAATTATTGAAAACCACAAATTAATTTTGTAGGTATTTTTATATAAAGATATCTAATAATTATAAAAAATACTAATTAGCTCTTTTTAAACACAAATATATTAACATAATATGGGAGGTCTGACTCAAGAAACACAACAAATTTTCCTTTTTTATTAAGATCATTTTGAAATTTGTACAATGCCTGTTTAATATTGTTTTCCATTATAAACTCAAAATCAACAGGTAATAAAAATTCGTTTTCATCAACATAATTTACTTCATAACTACAATAAATACAACCATCTACTTGTACTAAAACTATATAATAAGTGTTATATTCTAAATTCAACAATGGTGTTACTAATGGTTCCCCTGTTAATATAGATGCTGAAGATTCGTCAACTAATGAATATCCTCTATCAAGATAGCTCTGTTTAGTTTGTTGAATTAGACTTATAAATTGTTCTGTTTGCGAAAATGCTGCAGTATTAATGCTAATCAGTAATAATATTAACAAATTTTTCATAATCTAAATTTTATTTTCTTAGTTAACAATAATTAAACCAAAAAATCCCGCTGTCTCATAGCTTCAAAAACAATAATTGCAACAGAAACCGATACATTTAAAGAATCTATTTCTCCTGACATTGGTATTTTTATTCTATAATCAGCCTTGTCCACCCATTTCTTGGTCAATCCTGTTGCCTCTGTCCCAAATACCAATGCTGTTTTGCCTGTCAATTGTGTATTGTGATAAAAATCAGATGCCTCCAATTCTGCAGCATATGATTTTATTTTATTTAATTTAAGCCATTTAAGAACAGTTTCGCTATCAGAACTAACAATATCAATACTAAAAACACAACCAAGACTAGCTCTTACAGTATTTGGGTTATATATATCTGTTAAAGGATCGCAAATAATTATACCGCTTATTTTAGCAGCATCAGCTATTCGACAAATAGCACCAAGATTTCCGGGTTTCTCAACTGATTCCAGAACTATAAATAAAGAATTATCATTTAGTTTCAAATCGTCAAGTTTTTTATCTTTTGTGTTAGCAATACAGATAATCCCACCCGTGGTTTCACGATAGGATATCTTTGAAAATACCTCCTGAGTAAGTTCATAAAATTGAACCTGAGCATTTTGAATTCCAATAATTGATGTAACTTCTGATTCCATGATAATTTCTGGACAGAATAGTACTTTTTCAAAATTTACACCTGATTTTGCAGCTATACTAATCTCTTTTATTCCTTCAACAATAGTAATATTTCTTAATCTTCGTTCCTTTGATTTAGACTGAATTGCAGAAATATCCTTAATCAAATCATTTTTAGTACTGCTAATTTTTATATTCATTTCCGGTAAAATTTTATTTTGTAAAATTAAGAGTTTCTAATATAAAACAAAAAAGAATAAATTTGTAAAAAATATAATAGATGGATAGTCCTATTTTCAACCTAACATGTCCTAATAATTGGACTGATTACGAACTAATCGATTCAGGTAATTTCGAAAAACTAGAGCGTTTCGGTCCGTATTTCATTTGCAGACCTGAACCTCAAGCTATTTGGGGTAAAACTATGCCAGAAAGCTACTGGAAGAATGAAACACATTCAAAATTCGTTATGGATACAGAAATTTATAATGGGGAAAAAGGAAAATGGATAAACTTTAAAAAAATCCCAGAGCAATGGGAAATTAAATATGATTATAAAGAAATGCATATTAGGTTTAAATTAAAATTTAATACTTTCAAGCATATTGGGATTTTTCCAGAGCAAGCTGAAAACTGGAATTATATTTATGATACAATAACTAATCAATATTGCAAAGATTATAACATATTAAACCTTTTCGCATACACAGGCGGAGCTTCAATAGCAGCCAGATCAGTCAACGCAAAAGTTGTTCATGTTGATTCTGTCAAACCTGTTATAAATTGGGCAAATGAAAATATGCATATATCTAGTTTAAATGATATCCACTGGGTTGTTGAAGATGCTGTTAAGTTTGTAAAGCGAGAGCTTAAACGCGAAAATAAATACAATGGAATTATTCTAGATCCTCCGGCTTTTGGTCGTGGACCTCAAGGCGAAAAATGGATTTTAGAAAAAAATCTTAACGATTTAATTTCAGATTGTTCGCAACTTTTAAAAGAAACAAATTCATTCTTTATATTAAATCTTTACTCATTGGGCTGGTCTGCAATTATTATGGAAAATCTTATTAAAAATCATTTTCCTAAAGCACACTACGAATTTGGAGAATCATATATTAAGGATAGGTACGATAAAAAATTACCACTTGGAACCTACATTAGATTTAGATGCTAGGCAAATCATCCGATTTCTGAATAATTGTTTCTCGAGGACTAAAAATAAAATAAGAAGTGTAAAAGCAAAAAAACACTATTCCATCCTGTATCCCGAACATATCTTCGGTGGAGAACAAAACTATCATTACAAAAATCCAAAACATTAATAAAAAATGTTTGTATTTAATCGCAATGAAAATCATTAAGCCAAAAACAGATATCAAAGATAAAAATCCAAATATACCATGCATCACAAAAGATCTCAGAAATTGATTATGTGGACTAATATTATGGATATAAGCTCCCTGAAAATTATGTGCTTTGTACTAGTCACTCATAGCG
>JAQVEY010000037.1:8727-11504 GCA_028697515.1 Bacteroidales bacterium
AATATCTCCTGTCCCTACTCCAAACCAGAAGTTTTCCTTAACTACATGAGTACCGGCTTTAAATGCAGCTATTCTTAAGGCTGTAGATTCTTGACTTTTTAAATCTACTTGTTCTCTATGTTCTACAGCTCTAAAAAGATTCTTGAAACGTACATTTATTTTATGAGTTGAGAATGCTACAGCAGAGATAATAACTACCAAAACAATTGAAGGTATTGCAATTTTATATGAAACAATCTTTTTTCTCACAGCATACACAAAGACAAATCCAGTAATAGCAAGATACAAAAGTATTGTAGCTTTACTTGTTAATTGAAAAAGAAAAATAGTTAAAACAATTAAAAGAATAAACTTAAGTCCAGTTAATTTCTTTTCAAGATATAAAAGAGGAGTCTTGTTAATTAGATTTGATATTAAAATAACAATAGCAAATATAACATTGTATGACAAATGGTGAGGACCTTTAATAACTCCGCTAAAATCCTGATATAAAAACACATTAATATTTTTTGTATTAATGAAAGTCGGTATAGCCACACTCATGCAAATAAAATAAGACATTATTACTCCCAAAATAAAAAACGACTGTATTAGTTCAGCTCTGTATTTTAAAGAATTTGATTTATATGCAGTAAAAATAATTGGAAAGACCAACAAAGAAGTTATAATTTCTAACTGAATTACTGCATCAGTCATATGTCGTGTATTGAATAAACCTAGGAAATACAATAGATATGGAATGACCAATATTATAAAAGCGGGATTTTTATAAAGTTTTGCAAATTCTTTGTAATTTTCTTTTTTCAAAAAAGCCACAAGCAACAATAATGCAATTGCAATAGACGTCACTTTTATATGAACTGGAATAGCAAATACTGTAAAACACAGTAAAAACAATTCTATTTTATCAAGAATTTGCTTCATAACACAAAAATAGTATTAAATGGCAAATCAGCAAGTAAATATATTTTAACAATTACTTTTTTACTAATATCATGGTTAAATTCAATTCAATGTCAAAGTGTACCCGACATTTTATTTAAAACTAGATAAACTTCAAAAATGGTTTATTTTGAATACTTTGACGAAAAATTTGACGAAAATTGATTAGCTTTAACAACAATATTGTTTAATATTACTCAAAACATGACAAATTCCTTGGTACTATCTTATTTATAATAAAAAATAATCATAATAAATTTTCTGATTTAATAATTTATACTAATTTTGCAGCTCGAAATTTTAAAGTTATATTATTAATTAATTATTTATTAAATTAAGAAGTTATGATTAATCAGTACGAAACCGTTTTCATTGCAACTCCCGTTTTGTCTGAAGCTCAGATGAAGGAAGCGGTTGAAAAATTCAGAAAAATCATCACTGACAACAAAGGTGAGATTATTCATGAAGAAGATTGGGGCTTAAAGAAGCTTGCTTATCCAATCCAAAAAAAATCAACCGGATTTTATCATTTATTTGAATTCAAATCAGACAGTCAGTTTATAAACAAGCTAGAGACTGAATACAGAAGGGATGAAAGAATTATTCGTTTTTTAAGTTTTAAAATGGATAAACATTCGATTGCTTATAGTGAGAAAAAAAGAAAAATGAACAGTGAATCTAAAGCGAAGGAGGCATAATTATGGCACAAAATAGTTCAGAAATCAGATATCTTACTCCTCTAGCAGTTGAAGTAAAAAAGAAAAAATACTGTCGTTTTCTAAAAAACCGCATTAAATATGTTGATTATAAAGATGCACAGTTTTTAAAGAGATTTTTAAATGAGCAAGGTAAAATTTTACCTAGACGTATAACAGGTACATCATTGAAATATCATCGTAAGGTTGGTCAGGCAATAAAAAGAGCAAGACATCTTGCACTTTTACCTTATGTTACAGATATGATGAAATAATAAAGGAGGAATAGAAATGGAAATTATATTAAAACAAGACGTTGATAAACTAGGACATAAGGATGACATAGTAAATGTCAAACCTGGTTATGCAAGAAATTATCTTATTCCTAAGGGAATAGCTACATTAGCTACTGCAACTGCAAAAAAAATTCATGCAGAAAACCTTAAACAAAAAGCTCATAAAGAAACTAAACTTATAAGTGATGCTCAATCAATAGTTAAAAAGATTGAAGGAATTAAATTACAAATTCCTACAAAAACCAGTTCTACTGGTAAAATTTTTGGATCTGTCAACACTATTATGATTGCTGAAGCTTTAGTAAAAGAAGGTTATGAAATAGACCGCAAAAACATAACTATCAAAACTGATAACATTAAAGAAGTTGGCACATACGAAGCTACAGTTAAACTGTATAAATCTATCAAAGCCAATATTACTTTTGAAGTTTATTCAGAATAAAGAAATTACTATATAAAAAAAAGCCGCTTTTGCGGCTTTTTTTTTATACTATTCTAAATCCTTTATTGGTAAAGTATTCTGCTAAAATATCAGTATGATCTCCTGGTACAATTAGATGGTGATTTCCAAGTGGAAACTCCCTCAAAAGAAATAGCGATTTAGATGACATCTTAATTTTCGCCTGAGTCCTACAAGCAATGCTAACATTTCCATGACATAACACCTCTCCTAATGCTAGAAAACAATTTTCAAGGTTTTTATCAATTCTAAAAACTGTAACCATTTGTTTTGTCAATTGACCCCCTATTGCTGCATTTTTGTCTGTTTCGTAATGTGTAGTAACATCATATTCATCAAGCATTGAAAGAGGAACAGTACAATGAGAAAACTCAACAGAATCAT
>JAQVEY010000038.1 GCA_028697515.1 Bacteroidales bacterium
AGTTCAGCTTCTAACAGACTATTGGGTTTTATATTATATGCTGAAGGTGGTTTGTATTCTGAAGCTCCAATATATCCTGATATTAATGGAAATACTCGAAATGATAGAGACAAGATGAGAGATATAGAAGTACGGAAAAATCAACTTGCAAATGAAGCCTTAAGATAACGTTAATTATATGAATATTTTTAAAATAATAATTTTAGTAAAATTCTGTATTATCTTTTCCAATGCTTTTGGTCAAAATAATTATGTACGTGCCTTATGGGAACCCGATGATATATCTTTGACGGAAGAGCATTGGGAGAGATATAAATTCGATACTTCAAAAATTGTAGGTAACACTTTGATTGTGTTTAATATAGAAGGTGCGATAGAAAATTTAGCATATTATTATAACAAAAATCATCTTAAAAGTGTTTATACGTTTTTTGAAAACGGAGTTTTGCAAAGGTTCCAGGAATTTGATTCTATAAGTGGGGTAACTGGTAAATATTTAGAGTATTACAAAAATGGAGATATTCATATACAAGGGAATTATTTGAATGGTAAGCGTGTAGGTTTAAGAACTTATTATTTTGAGTCTGGGGCTATAAAAAAAGAAATATTTTACAAAAATGGAAAAAAGAATGGCCCATACAGAGAATACTATGAAAATGGACAAGTTTCTTGGGTAAGCTATTACAGAGATAATTTAGAAGACGGATTTGTTGTTGGATTTTATGAAATGGGGAATATCGAATTTATTTATTATTATGAAAACTTTATTGAGGCTGGTATATGGTATGATTACTACGAGAATGGAGTCACTAAAGAAACGACTTGTTGGGATAACAAAAATTTAAAAAAAATAGTAACCCATTTTGATTCTAATGGAAACATATCAGAAATAAAGGAAGTTCCTTATCATTAATAATTAATGCCACATGCATTACACCGGTACTGTTCCATATGGCACTTTTTCCAAAACATAAAATGTAAGTTACTGATAAGCAGTATATATTTTCATTTAGAAATTAAAAATATTTAGCTTGTTTTGGATAAAAAAATATCTTTGCTTTCTAAAAATACTGTTAAAACAGGAAACTAATCTGTATCGTGTACCATATGGCACCTGAATGTAATTAAAACCAAGTAATGTCAAGAGATGGAATGTAGTATTTGTAAAGGAGATTGTATAAAAAAAGGAAAGCGTCACGGCATTCAAAGATACCAATGCAAGGCATGTGGTTGTTATCAACAGCAGGCATATATAAAAACAAGGATTCCCGAAGAAAAATATCAATGGGTAAAACAGTTAAACAACGAAGGCTGTGGAATAAGTTCAATATCAAGACTGTTAAAAATCTCCAAATCAAGTGTTCAGAGACTTATAGAACGGATAGCGTCAAATTTGAAAATGCCGAGGATTGACGAAACAGGCCAATCGTACGAGATAGATGAAATAAGGACATTTTGTGGGAACAAGAAAAATGAATGCTGGATAATATATGCGATAAACAAGACCAACGGATCAATAATTGACTTTTGTGTAGGCAGACGCACAAAAGAAAATCTGAAGAAAATAGCAAAAAAGGATTGGTTAATAATGTCTCTGCTATCACAAGATACAATCTTGCGATAGCAGCAGTTATGTTCTGCTATCACAAGAGCAATCTTGCGATAGCAGCGTATTTATTTATTTTTTTATCAGGATATAACTTAAATTTAAAAAATCAGTTTTGTAATTGTATTAATTTTTAATATTTTAGCAGAAATATAATACAGTATAAAATTTTAATACAACAATCAATATGAAAAAAACGAAAATAATGTTTGCAAGTATTACTATTTGCACAATTGTATTTGTATCAGCATGTAATTGGGGTAGTAAGAAAAACGAAAATAATAGCGAATCTGAAGACCAAGAAGTTCAAATTGAAAGTATTGAAATAGGAGAGCAGGAGTGGATGCTTAATAATATTTCAACTGATACTTTTAATAATGGAGATATTATTCCCGAGGCAAAAACAGAAGCAGAATGGATAAAAGCAAAAAATAATCAAACTGCTGCCTGGTGTTATTATGAAAATAAGTCAAAGAATGGAGATAAATATGGTAAACTTTATAACTGGTATGCTGTTACAGATGACAGAGGCATAGCTCCCAAAGATTGGCATATACCAACCGAGAAGGATGTGAAGAAATTACTTGAATATTTGGGCGATGACAATGAAGCATTTAATGCCTTAATTGAAGATGGTGACAGTGGTTTTGAAGCTTTGTATTCTGGTTGGAGAAGAGGAAGTGGCGTTTTTGCCGATCTTGACAATTTTTGTGCATTCTGGACATCAACAGAAAACGGAGAATATGGTGCCTGGAGCCTAGATATTGACAAAGGAAACAGAAATGCAGTAATCGGCTACAGCAGAAAAGAATTCGGTATTTCGGTAAGATGCATAAAAGACTAATCTATGAATATATCAGCATGTGGATTAATTTGCGATAACTGTCAGTTCTTTAATAAGGAATGTACAGGCTGTCATCAAACAAATGGAAAACCATTTTGGACAGCTTTTCAGGAAAATGTTTCTGTGTGTCCTCTATACGATTGTTCAGTAAATAAAAAGAATCTTAAAGACTGCGGAGGATGCAATGAACTTCCTTGTAAATTGTTCTACAACTTAAAAGACCCAAATACAACCGAGGAACAGCATTTGGAATCAATAAAGACAAGAGTGTCAGTTCTTAAATCTTAAGTTTTGTAAATTTTTTAAAATGAATAATAATCAAAGCTTAATTGATTTACCCAATATAGGTAAAACTTTGGCAGAAAAGTTGATTTTTGCAGGTATCGAATCTTCGGAGCAATTATTTTCAATTGGCAGCGAAAGTGCTTTTGTAAAACTTGCAACAATTGACCAAAACACTTGTATTAATCAGTTATATGCCTTGGAAGGAGCTATACAGGGAATTAGATGGCATGACTTGAGTCTTAAACGAAAACAGGAACTGCTGGAGTTTTTCAAAATAGTGAATAAATAATAATTCAGCTATGCAATTTCAAATTCGAATACTAGGAAGCAGTTCTGCGTTGCCCACATCAACTCGAATGCCAACCGCACAGGTTGTAATGTATAACGAAACACCATATTTAATAGACTGTGCCGAAGGAACACAAATGCAAATGCGGAAATTTAGTATTCCTTTCGGAAAACTAAAAAATATCTTTATTTCGCATCTTCACGGAGATCATTTTTTTGGAATATTTGGACTCCTTTCCAGTTTTAATCTGTTGGGGCGCAAACAGGATCTGAATATTTATGCACCAGCAGAACTAAAAAAGATTTACGAAACTGTATTATCTCTTAATAATGACCATCTACACTATAAAGTAAATTTTATCCCATTAACGGATAATGGAAAGAATCTGATATTTGAAAACAAATTTCTCGAAGTATATAGCTTTCCACTAAAACACACAAAACCAACTTATGGCTTTTTATTCGTTGAGAAGAATAAAGCATTGAATATCAGAAAAGATGTAATTGAAAGATATGAATTGTCAATAGCAGAAATAGTAAAAATAAAAGCAGGGGAGGACCTTTTTGATGATTTCGGAGAAGTCGTTAAAAACTCGGAATTGACCACAAAACCCGGCGAAATTCGTTCTTATGCTTTTTGTACAGATACCTTGCCATTAAAAAATCTTAAAGAGTACTTCACCGATGTCAATCTTTTATATCACGAAGCTACATTTGCATCTGATATGGAAGATTTAGCAAAAGAGACACGTCATTCAACAGCAAAACAAGCGGCAGAGATTGCTAATATTACCAAATCAAAAAAGTTAATGATTGGACATTTCTCATCACGTTACAAATCAGTTGAAATATTCTTAAAAGAAGCCGAAGAAATATTCACAGACGTTACTGCAGCCGAGGACGGGATGCTGATAAATTTGTAAGAATAATTACCCAATTAGCTTTTTAATCATACAATTGTTGAAAAATTATTTTTTTATGTAATGGTCACTAAAATTCTAATGTTATTTTTGCAATGAATTTTAAAGTATGGTATTGAAAGATAGAAAGTTAATATTAATATCCAATGACGATGGTATTGATGCAAGAGGATTGCAAAGTCTGATTGAAATGGTAAAGCCTTTTGGGGATATATATGTTGTTGCTCCAGAGCAAGGTCAATCTGGAATGAGTCATTCGATAAGTTTGTTAGAACCTCTAAGAACAAAAGAAATACAATCATCTGAAAATATTGAAATAGTTTCAGTTAAAGGAACACCGGTAGATTGTGTAAAACTGGCTTTAAATCAACTGCTACCACGTAAACCGGATTTGATGGTTTCAGGAATCAATCACGGTTCAAATTCTGCAATTAGCGTTATATATTCAGGCACAATGGGAGCAGCAATAGAATCGAGTTTATATGGAATTCCTTCAATTGGTTTTTCTGTCCTAGACCATAAAAAAACTGCTGATTTCTCTATTGCTGTAAAATATGGCAGAAAAGTAGTTGAGGATGTTATAAAAAACGGATTGCCTAATCAGGTATCTTTAAATGTTAATTTTCCGGTTGTATCCGAAGCAGATTTTAAGGGATTCAAAATTTGTAAACAAACAACAGGTGTTTGGAAAGAAGAATTTGATAAAAGAACAGATCCTTATGGGGGCAATTACTACTGGCTTACAGGTGATTTTCATAATTTCGAGCCAGAGAATGACGAATCGGATGAATGGGCATTGAAAAATAATTATGCTTCGATTGTTCCAATAAAAATAGACTTTACAGAATACAAAACAATTATTGAACTTAAAAAAAGATATATATAATGGAAGCAAAACCTAATATGATTAAAAAATATAATAAACCAGTTATCGGTTTGGCAATTGGAATATTATTACCTTTAATTAGCTTTTTTATTTACTTTTTATTCCTATTATCAAAGAACCCAGAATTGGGCTTCGGTGAGTTTCTAGATACTTTGTATAGAACAGAAGCCTTTACACCGGTGTTTAGTATTTGTGTTTTACCAAATTTGATTATGTTTTTTATATTTAAAAAACTTGATTACTGGTATTCAATTAAAGGCTTGATATTATCAGTATTAATATATACTCTATTTGTATTGGTTCTTAAATTTATGTAATGAAGTATTTCATTATTGCAGGAGAAGCATCGGGAGATTTACATGGCTCTCATCTTGTCGAAAAAATCAAATCTGTTGATGAATTTGCTGAATTTGAAGGTTGGGGAGGCGATTTATTGATTAAACAAGGTGTAAAAGTTAATAAACATATACGAGAATTGGCTTTTATGGGATTTGTAGAAGTTATTCAGAATCTTTCCACTATTAGAAAAAATTTCAAATTATGCAAACAACAAATCTCGGATTATAAGCCTGACGCTGTAATTTTTGTTGATTATCCAGGATTTAACTTAAGAATGGCAAAATGGGTAAAACAAAAAGCATATAAGTCAATATATTTTATTTCTCCAAATGTATGGGCATGGAAAGCGTCCAGAGTATATAAAGTAAGGGATTACACCGATAAAATGTATGTTATTCTTCCTTTTGAAAAGGAATTCTATGCAAAATACGGAGTCGAAGTTGAGTATTATGGCCATCCACTTGTTGATATTGTAAAAAATTATTCAAAAAAGTCAGATGAATCATTTCGTAAAGAACATAATTTGGATTCCAGACCTATAATTACACTAATGGCAGGTAGTAGGAGACAGGAGATTAAACATATGCTACCAATTATGGTTGAAGTATCAGACAAATTCCCAGATTATAACTTTATTATCACTGGAGCACCTGCAATTGACAGCGATTTTTACCAACAATTTTTGATAAACAGTGATATTAAGTTGATTTTTGGACAAACTTATGAAATCTTATCGCATTCGGTTGCCGGGTTGATCACTTCTGGAACTGCTACGCTCGAAGCTGCTTTGTTTGGAGTGCCGCAAGTGGTTTGCTATAAAGGAAGTAAGGTCTCTGTGGCAATTGCGAGAATGGTCGCTAATGTTAAATATATTTCTCTGGTTAATTTAATTCTAGATAAACCAGCAGTCTTGGAACTAATTCAAAATGACTTAAATCCCGATAATTTATATAAAGAATTAAAAAAAATTCTTCCTGATGGAGAAAAATTTAGCGTTATTAAAGATAATTATTTATATTTGTATAATAAGTTAGATCAAGAGAATATATATTTAAAAATTGCCGAAAGCATAAAATATAAAATTTTAAATGACTAATAGGTTTTTAATATTCTTAGCTTTTATAAGTTTTACGGGATCAATTCTTGCTCAAGAGGTTTCGGTAGCTTTGTTTTATGATAGAAAACCTCAGGGAATTACTTTAACAGTGCAAAAAGGTTCTTATCTTGTTTACGATAATGAATTGCTCGTTGATACAATTGAAATAGGAGCTAATATAAATATTATCAGAGAATCAGAATATCTTGTTTATCGTCATCGTTCAAAAGCATTTGCAACTGAAAAGTCATTAAAGCTAGTTGGTGTAGGCGATGCTGCCTTTTTTATTAATTACACAGGTTCTGTTGAAGCTGCAAGAAACTATGATGGTTGGTTGTTGGTAAAACGTAATGATTATTATATTGATATAATTGATTTTGTAACTCTTGATTCATACGTTGCTGGTGTTGTTGAAGGCAAAGGTGGTACTCTTTTTTCTGAAGAGTATTATAAAGCTATGGCTGTATTATTTAGGTCACTAACTGTATATAGGTTATCAAGACACAAGAAGGAAGGATTTGATTTCTGTGACGGTTCACATTGTCAGTTATACAAGGCAAAAGCTGGTAGCAGAGTGATTATTCAAGCAGCAAAAAAAACAACAAATATGGTTATGGTGGACAGATATATGAATATTTTCGAACCATTATACCATGTTAATAGCGGTGGATTAACTTCGGATGGATACAGTGTTACTGGTAAAAAATGTAATTACTTTAAAGTTGTTAAGGATACTTTTGCTGTTTATGGTAATAGCTATTCATGGAAATTACTTATTCCCGGAATTGAATGGCAGGAATTCCTCGTAAAGAAGGGAATGAAAACAGCTGGAAGCAAACTAGTTAAAGATCTTATTGTCAAGCAACCAACAAGATTATCTGCATTTAGGCTCAGTACCGATTCAGTTAAGCTTGAGGCTGTTATAAATGATTTAGGATGGCAATCAGCTTATTTTGATATGTCACTCGATAAAAGCGGTGTAATTACCGTTACGGGTAAAGGATCAGGACATGGTGCAGGTCTTTCAATTGAAAGTGCTCAAGTAATGGCATCGAAAGGATACACGTATGACGTAATACTAAAGTATTTTTATAAGGATATTCATATTGTTAATGTGAATAATCTTAATTTAAATTTGAATTCTGGTGGAGTTTCTAATAGCAGAACCCAATCAATCGGTGGTAAGGCGATTATAAAAAAACAAGACCTTGTTATTCCTAAGATTAAATTCATTAATTTGACGGGGGAGACAATCTAAATTTTGAAGAGAATCATATTTTAATATTTTATATTTATATTTTCTATTTAACATAATATAAATTATACGACTAATAATTATAATTAAAAATAAGTAGTAATTATTAATAAAACCCTTGCTATTAAATGATTTATAAAAACTGAGATATATTGTCGTAAGCAATAATTAACAATCCACTCTTTTTATCTAGGAATTCGAAATTGATAAAATATTTAATTGTGTTATTAATTTTATTATTAAAATTTCTAAAGTCGCTTACATTTATTTCATTGCTTGTTTCCTGAGGTATTTCTATATTGTAGTATTTTTCAACAATTTGAACCTCACCATTAATAATAAAAACAACTTCTTGTTCAATAAATCCCTGACCATCAATACTTATATAATTATTTAAAAAGATTTCCTGCAATCCAATGTCAGTATTTTTAGTTAGTTTAATAAAGCAAAGATTTTCGGCATCAAACCATAGCTGATTTGATTTATAATCGCCTTTATCAGCTCCTACAACATAAATCTTACGACTATTATAAGTATCTTCATGAAATTTGCTTAAATCATAATCAAGTCCGCTTAGTCGCTGCATAATTTCATCTTTTTTCATATTGTATATATCCATACTTAGAATAACCAAATCATGCGTAGCTTTACTTTGATATTTTATTTCATTATTTTCAAATATATATACAGAATCATTTCTATACAAATGACCATCAGAACTATTCTCGTGGTTGACTTTGATAATTAATTGTGATGGAAAATTATATTCTTCAATCCATCTTTCTGTCTTAACAATACTGTCGTTTTTGTAAAAATTTGTTGTTTGGCTGAATTTAATTTGTTTGAACCATTTTCCGTAATACTTTTCAGATATAGCTTCCATCAATAGCTCTGTGGTATTTATTTTATTAGAACATGAGGATGCTATAAGAAAAATAAATGCACATAAAAATATATAAACAGTTTTTTTCATATTCTAGAACTAATTATCGTGTAAATAACAATGTCAAATGTTTTTTTGTTTTATACCAGACAAATTCATTTATCATTTTCCAATAACGTTTAGTATGTACGATTTGTTACAGCACCCATCCTTAATCTTCATCAAAATAAGCTATTTATTTTTAATCTTGCAAATTTATTTCCGTAAACTAACATGATTTTTCGGTCAAACTGCGATTTCTTTTCCTTTTAGTATCACAGAATTTATGAGATTTGAGCCGTAAGCGTATGGTAAGAAACTGAAGCTGGGTATTTTTTCAGTTATAATAAGGTTAGCAATTTTTCCTTTAGAAATACTGCCTACCAAATCACTAATACCCATGGCGTAGGCAGAGTTTATTGTCGCAGCATGAATGGCTTCTTCAGGCAACATTTTATAGTTTACGCAAGCAAACGACATCATAAGTTTCATATTACCTGTTGGCGAAGAACCAGGGTTATAATCCGAAGCAATTGCCACTGGAAGTCCAGCGTCCATCATTTTTCGAGCTGGAGCAAATGGCATATTTAGAAAAAAAGCTGCCCCAGGTAATATTGTTGGCATTGTATCGCTTTTTAATAATACCTCAATCTCTTCATCTTCGGTATATTCAATATGATCGACAGAAAGTGCGTTGTACTTTACTCCGACCTGAATTCCACCTGATTTTGCCAGCTCGTTTGCATGAATTTTTGCACGCATTCCATATTTCATTCCAGCCAGAAGTATTCTGTCAGTTTGTTCAACAGTAAAAAATCCTTTATCGCAAAAAACGTCAATATAATCAGCTAGATCTTCTGCAGCAACCTGAGGAATCATTTCATTTATTATCAAATCAACATAATCGTCAGGATTAGATTTGTATTCTTGCGGAACGGCATGTGCTCCTAAAAAAGTTGATTTAATCAACAAAGCTGTAGTTTCTTTAAGCCTTTTTATAACTCTTAATATTTTTATTTCATCTTCAGCATTTAGTCCATATCCGCTTTTAATCTCAACCGCTCCAGTTCCTTGAGAAATGATCTCATTTGCTCTCCCCAAAGCTTGAAGGTATAATTCATCTTCGCTGGTTTGATGCAATAGTTTGGCAGAATTTAATATTCCTCCTCCCCTTTTTGCAATTTCTTCATAACTCAAACCCCTTATCTTATCACTATATTCAATTTCACGACTTCCAGCGTAAACCAAATGTGTGTGAGAATCACAAAATGAGGGAAATACAATCTTTCCCGTAGCGTCAATGATCTGATTATCAGAATTTTTAGAAATTAGTTTAGCTGGCAAATCAGCCATCTTTCCATAGTCTTCTATTATTTCACCATTTATTATTAGATAAGCATCTTTTATAGTCCCCAGTTTTGCCATGTCTTTACCTTTGACCAAAAGTCTTGCTTTATCATCAACCTGAACCAGTTCCTTAATATTTATAATTACTGTTTTCATTTTATTTGTTTTGTTCACAAATTAAATGAAAAGCCTGCTATCTGACAAACTCTTATTATTGATTTTATAAATAATTGTCAACACTATTGCAAAAAAAGCTATTGCTAAATAAATATTCCACTGCATATTGTATATTTGCAAAAAAAAGCAATGAAATACAAAACTATATCATTCGATAAAATTGATAATATTTTAGTATTGCAACTTAATAATCCTCAAAAGTTAAATTCTTTAAGCCAGTTATTTTTTGATGAGTTTGATGAATTTATTGAATTAACACTTAAAGATAATGCGTTTAATGTGTTAATCATCAAAGGTTTAGATGATATTTTTTCTGCGGGTGGTGATTTAAAGGAAATAGGTTCTGCAGATTATGAACGATCATTATTGATGTGTATGAGGGTACAGAAATCATTTGGTGCTTTACAGAATTTACCTATTCCAGTTATTGCAATACTTCAGGGATTGGTTTTTGGCGGTGGACTCGAATTGGCTCTTCACTGTGACATAAGGTTTTCGACAAATGATGCTATTCTAAAGCTTCCAGAATCAGAATTGGGTTTAATCCCTGGAGCTGGTGGTATCAGTATACTATCCAGATATTTTTCTCCAGGAGATGCTGCTTATTATCTATTCACTGGTAATCAAATTTCTATTGCAGAAGCAAAATCAAAAGGACTGATACAAAAAGTGTTCTCTAAAGAAGAAATATATCAGGAAACCTTAAAATTCGCTAAGGACATTGCTTTAAAAAGCTCGGAATCACTTGCTGCAATTAAGAAAGTGCTAATATCTGGAATGTATAACAATCTAGAGGACTCTTTAATGATGGAATCCCGTGAATTTAGTTCAGTTTTACAAAGATCGGGCAGAGAAAAAATAAAATTGTTTTTCGACTCAAGAAATAAGAAATAGTTATGGTTGACAGCTATATATTTACAGGTATAGGAATTGTTACAGGTGCCTATGAAGTTCTAAACTCTGATATTGAAAAGTATATAAAATCAGGATATTTAGAAGGATTTGACGAATCAAGAATTGTCGAATCTCCTGAATTTCAGGAGTTTATAAAAAATAACCCAAAAGAATCTGCATTTAATTATATGACTGGGCATATAATGGGTTTTAAAAAAAGATATAATGTAGTACCCTTTCCTCCTGCAGAACATAATTTTAAAGAAGCTGAAAATTCACTCGACCTATGTGTAAAAGCAATTGATATTGCCCTGAATAAAAGCGGATTGGTTGGGAATGATATTGACGCATGGTTTGTAGGCACCGCAACTCCGCATCAATTTGCACCAGGAATCGGAGAATTTGCAAAAGCATATTTTACTGATATTGATAATCAATCTCCTGTTTTTTCGCTAACTTCGGCATGCGTGGGATTTAATATTAATTTAATGCGAGCCATTTCTTTCCTTGAGCATAACATTAAGGCTAAACACGTTGTTGTAGCTCATGCAGAAGTTATGTCTGCTCTTTTACCAAAA
>JAQVEY010000431.1 GCA_028697515.1 Bacteroidales bacterium
ATAGAATTTGACGGAAGAAAAGGCAAGACAAAAGGAATGCAAGTAGTAGACGAGGTAAACGCAATGCTCAGTGTACCTCTCATGGATACAAGTATGGATAACTTGGCAAAGGCTATGCCCTGGGCTACCTATGCAGCCAGTAAATTGTCGGTTAAAAGTGCTAATTTGGGCGTAATATCCGATAGCGCATATCTGAAAAACATAACATTATTCGCAAAAGTGATCGGCGGCGGCTACAAAAAGATTACTCTCTACAGCGCAATGAATGAAAGTGATTTTTCTCTTGCTGCTGTACCAAAAGACGAAGGAATCATCCAGCTTGAAGTATATGCACATTGGGATCCGAAGGATGATACAAAAGACCTTTGCGACATTGAGGACATTGAAACTATCGATGATGATGTAGATGTGCCTACAGTTGTTACGGTTCCGGCTGACACAGATACCGGAGTTGTAGTATCAAGTAGTTTGACGGCAACATTCAGCGAGGACATAAGAGAGGGTGACATCAGCGACAATAACTTTACACTTATAAAAGCATCTGACGGAACCATTGTCGCAGGAACACTATCTTATACACCGGCAACAAAGGTTGCAACCTTCAAGCCTACAAGCAACATGGCAGCTAATACGGATCATATCTGGATAATAGCAAATGTTCGTGATCTGGCAGGAAACAAAGTAGCGAAAACTGTTGTAAACTTCAAGACAGCTTAAAGGGGAGGGGAAACCTTCTCCCTGCTGTTTTTAAGTGGTATTAAACTATTACCTATATAAAAATAATTGATTGTATGGCTTTATACAAGCCGTTTTAAGGGAGTGAAGACATGCTAAGTACCGATAAGGCTTTTGATATACTTCCTCACATTGTAGACGTATATGAGAAGCTTGAGTTAGATAAATACATCAAAGATAAACAGAAGAAATATAAGAAAAATCCTGTTTCTCAAACTCAGGCAGGAATTGACCTTTTTAAATACATTTTCAGAAACACAAGCAAGATAAAATCTGAAATAATTACTATAGTGGCAATATTGCAAGGAAAAACAGAAGAAGAAATCGCAAAGCAGGACTTTATGCAGACGATAGATGAAGTTAAAAATTTGTTCATGGATAAAGAAACAATGAGTTTTTTCAAGCAAGCTGTGCAATAGGGTATGAAGAAACCCTAACTTTATTGCATGGCTTTTATGATTTCAGTTATATCAAGACATTATCCTTAAAAATCATATCAAGGTTACTCATAAAGGCAGTAGAAAAGCAGCAGGAAAAATTACTATGGGAAAGATGGCTTGCTATATATCCCTATATGGAGACAGGAGCATTGAACTTTATATCATTCAATGATTACAAGGGTAAGCTGCTAAACAAGGAAATGAAAACAACTGATATTACAGCAGAAGAAATCGAAGAAGATATTTTGAAAATAAAAGCCTTATATGAAAGGCGGTGAAGCATTGTAATCAAACAGTTTGTATGCTATAATATATATGTGGGATAGCTCGACGGGGCGAAAAGATATTTTCCGAATATCCTTCCCACTAATATAATTCGGATACACTACGGAGGTGTTATTTTTATGGAAACAAAAGTATGTTCTAAGTGCGGAATTGAATACCCTAAGACCTATGAGTATTTCGGGAAAAGCGGTAAGCACATGCAGAGTTGGTGTAAACAATGCATTAAAGAATTAAACGATTTAAGGAAAGAATATAAAAAACAGCACTACTTGAAAAACAAAGAAAAATATAATAAGACAGGTAAAGAACGATACAGAGAACAACATCCTATTGAAGAATTGCCAGAAGGTTATAAAAGGTGTTGTAAGTGCAAAGAAATAAAACCTGCAACTACTGAATACTTTAATAAATATACAAAAGCAAAGGATGGGTTTAAATATTCGTGTAAAGAATGTAGAAAAGCTGAATATATGGAAAATCAAGAACATAACCTATTAAAAAACAAAGAACGGTATAAAGAAAAAAAGGAAGAAATAGCGGTCAAAAACAAGGAATATAAAGAGAGCCGCAAGGAATGGTATAGAGAATATGCCCAAGGATACTACAATAGGAATCAAGATAAAATCAAAAGCAGAGTGAAACAAAACTTTTATAAAAGAATGGAAGAAGATATCGGATATAAGATGCTGCAAAAATGCCGAGCAAGGCTATATAAAGCAATAAAGGAAAACAATAAAAGTGATAGAACATTAAAGTTGCTCGGTTGCACTACAGACAAGCTTAAAAGGCACTTGGAAAGCCAATTTACAAAAGGCATGAATTGGGATAATTATGGCAAGTGGCACATAGACCACATTAAGCCTTGCGCTGTATTTGACTTTTCAAAGGAAAGCGACCAAAAAGAATGTTTCCATTATACAAACTTACAACCATTGTGGGCAGAAGACAATATGAGAAAATCAAGTACATATAAAGAACACTCTAATTAGGGTGTTTTTTATATTAGAAGGGAGTGGTATGCGGATGGAATTATTCCGCTTATTTTGGTTCTATCTTAGTCGATAACGAAGAAGCTAATAAAAGTATAAGCGCAACAGAAAAGAAAGCAGGAGGACTTGGCAGCAAGCTCGGTAGTCTCATAGGCACAGCTGCCAAAGTTGGCGCAGGGATAGCGGTAGGAGTTGGAGCAGCAGGAACAGCATTATTTGGTAAGATCGGAAG
>JAQVEY010000432.1 GCA_028697515.1 Bacteroidales bacterium
ATGGCAATCGATATTCGGTATGGAAGTACTAATTCACTTCCCCACAAAGAAGGATATGGAAATAGAATTAGATGCCGAAAACAAATCGCAGTACTATTTCACAATTAATGACCCAAATACTGTATTATATCGAATTAGTGCAAATCTAAATATTCAAGTTCTTAACGAAACTGCCGGAACAATACTTATTACATACTATGACTATAACGCAAGCAAGGCAGCTGATATAACAAATACAATTGCTGAAAAGTTTATTGAATTTGACGAAACAAAAAAGAAAGAAAGTGCAAACAATATAATAAATTATATTGATCAACAAATGGAAAACGTTTTTGCACAATTAAACGTAACTGAGAAAGATTTACACGATTTCCGCACACAAAATAACATTAGAGCAACCAGTGATAATGTCTTATTTAACAAAGCAAATTTATATACATCTAAAATATCTGAACTAGAAACAAAATTGCTAAATATTGATTTTGAAATTATGACATTAGAAAAAATTGCCATAAAAATAAAATCAGAACCAGAATTAAAAACATATGAAATTCTAGCAATGCTTTCAGGTCAGCAATCAGAGACCTTTCTGTCAGAAATGCTAAACTCACTACAGGAATTACTTAACCGAAAAGAAATTCTCTTATTCGACGTTACTGCCAACAATCATAAGATAAAAATAATCGATGAACAAATTCAGTCAAAAAAAGATATAATTGTCGATTTTGTAAATTCTACCATTATAAGGCTAGGAGAAGAGAAATCTGAATACGCCAAGCGAATAAATGAAATTGAGAGTCAGGTTTTTGTTGATTCTGCATATGATGAGATTGAATATGCCAGATTAATGCGTTTATATGCAATTAATGAAGATTTTTATTCTCAGCTTATTCAAACAAAAGCTGAAACAATGATTTCACAAGCCGGATATGTAAGTGTAAACCTTATACTTGAAAAGGCATCTGTACCTGCATATCCAGATTATCCAGCCTTAAGAAAGGTTTTCATGCTATCTGTAATTATTGCTTTTGTTATTTCGGCAATGTTTATTCTATTGAAATATTTACTGTACAATAAAATTCTATCAACCGTTGACATTTCAGAATACACAGATATACCAGTGATTGGAGGCGTTCCGGAAGCCAAACTTGACATGAGCGTTTCTCAGGTTGTCGTTCACAAACGGCCCAAATCAATGATGGCCGAAGCATTTCGAAGTATCCGAAATAATATAGATTTTTATCCCATTAAAGACAAGTGTAGAGTAATTACAGTTTCTTCAACAATTGCTGGTGAAGGAAAAACATTTGTCGGAATCAATATTGCTGCAATATATGCAATGACTGGAAAACGAGTACTTATTATGGATTTTGACCTAAGAAAACCAAGACTCGACAAATGTTTTTCTGTAAGTAATTTAAAAGGAGTAAGTACTATCCTTATAAATAAACATAATTATGAGGAATGTCTGCATAACAGCGAAATTGAAAACCTTCAATTTATAACTTCAGGACCTTTACCTCCCAACCCAGCAGAGCTGATTCTTGGTCAAAATTTAGTGGATTTAGTAGAAGAAGTAAAAAAGGCTTTTGACGTAGTAATTATTGATACTCCCCCTGTTGGAATTGTTACGGACGCTCTTGTTACTTATCGCATGGCACATAATCCAATTTACGTTATGCGTGCTTCTATTAGTCCAAAATCATTTATTAGTAATGTCGACTCTTTTGCCCAAGACACAAAACTTGATAATTTAGGCATTATATTAAATGGTATTGAAAGAAGCACGAGCAGATACGGTTATGGCTATAAGAGCGGTTATGGTTACCAATACGGATACAGGTCATACGGATATGGATATGGATATCTTACAAAAATACATAACTCGTATTATGGAGAAGAAGTGGAAACAAAATACCTTATTTTTAACAGACTTATCAATAGAATTAAGAAGCTGAAAAAATGAATTATATTCTTTTAATAACATTTATTGCTTCGCTTGGATTAGGAATTTTTTTTAATAATTTTTTCATCAAACGACCTATTAAATTCTTAATCAAAAAAGCTAATAAATCTGCTATAAGATTTAGCACTCAATCAAAACCTATTTTGGGTGGTTTAGGATTTTATGCTGTTTTTCTTATTGTAATAATTGCCTCTCTTCTACTATTAGAGGAAGAAATATATTTATCAAAAGAATATTTAAGTCTATTGATAATAGTAACGATGTCTTTTGTTATGGGATTAGCAGATGATATAATAAATACACCACCATCTTTTAAGTTTATAGTTCAATTTCTATGTGCATTTATTCTGATTTTTAACGATATTTATATCCATATAAGCCCTATTGAGTGGATAAATTACGCTATAACAGTTTCATGGGTTGTAGGAATTATGAATTCTATAAATATGCTTGACAATATGGATGCAATAACCAGCCTGACATCCCTGTCAATAATTGGAGGAGCTATTACTTATACTGTATTATTCAATGCTCAATTATCGCAATTCGGCTTAATGGTTCTTTTATCTGTAGCAGGAGTCTTACTTAGTTTCTTATTTTACAATTGGAGCCCATCAAAAATGTATATGGGAGACAGTGGCAGCCAATTCCTTGGAGCTATCCTCGCATGGATTGGAATTTCTTTTTTCTGGAATTCAATACCTATAGAAGAAG
>JAQVEY010000039.1 GCA_028697515.1 Bacteroidales bacterium
AAGATGCTGTATATATATATTCGTTTGAGGAACTTGCAGGATTAGATATTCTTGCTCGGTTCTGGGTATTAGGTGAGCCTGTATCAGGATCTGTTAATCTTTGTGTTTCAAAAGAGCCTGTACCAGGTTTTCAGAAAGTTATAAGCGTTGATGTTAGCTCATATACTCCTCAGCAACTGGTTGAAGATTTTTTAATTACGGGATGTCTTACTGCTTCAAATATCCAGTTTACAGGTGCTGCTAGTGCAATCGGTTATTTTACAAATGGAATACCTGGTTTGGATTTTACAGATGGTGTTATAATTTCATCTGGAAATGCGGTTGATGCCGCAGGCCCAAATACTTCTACAAGTACTTCTGGATACCTTGGAACTTCGGGTAATACTATTTTAAATGGCATTGCCGGAAATACAACTTATGATGCATCTGTTCTAGAATTTGATTTTGTTCCTGCTTCAAATTTGCTTGAATTTCAATATGTGTTTGGTAGTGATGAGTATCCTGAATTTGCTCCACCGAATAGCTCGAGCTTTAATGATGTTTTTGCATTTTTAATTTCAGGGGGTCCGGAAGCTTATAACAATGTGAATGTGGCTCTAATCCCTTCAACCAGTACTCCTGTTAGTATAAATAATGTTAATGCAATAACAAATTCAGGATATTATGTTAGTAACGGTAGTAGTCCAAATATCGAATATGATGGCTTGACAACAACTCTTACTGCTACTAAAGCAGTTACTCAATGCGAAACTTATCATATAAAACTTATGATAGCTGATGTCGGAGATAGTTCATACGATTCTGCTGTGTTTTTAAAAGCCAATTCATTTTCTTCAGGAGAGAGTTATACAGTTCAATCATTTAATTCATGGTCAGCATCATTAAGCGTAATGCGTGGTTGCTCAAATTATATTCTTTTTAGCCGTACCGATGCAACTCCTTTAAGTGAACCAGTACCAATTGAGATGACGGTTGGAGGTACAGCAACTCCTGGAGTTGATTATGTGCCTGCAATACCCGATAATCTTGAGATTCCAGCTGGACAGCAAACATTGGCAGTATATTTTGATGCAATTGATACAGGAGTCCCTCAAGGTGAAGAAACTATTATTTTATCTTTTGAAAATGGTTGTCCTTGTGGTGGCGGTGAAACTCAGCACACAATTACAATAATTGATGCTTTTGAAGTTACAGCATCAATTAGTAATGACGGACCTATTTGCGTTGGTGATCAGGCTACAATCACTCTTTCTGTAAATACTCCTAGCCCAGATGATGTAACTGTTGAATGGAGTACAAGTGCAGTTGATTTATATGAGATTACTGTTAGTCCTACAGTTACAACTACTTACTCGGTTGATGTAATTTATCCTTGCGATACTATAACACTAACAAGTGTTGTTACAGTAATTAATCCTCCAGATGTTGATTTAGGTCCCGATCTTGATGTTGAAGCTTTGACAACTAATTTAAATGCTGGAATGGCTCCCGGAAATACAGGAGTATGGGATGTAGTAAGTGGTCCAGGTAATGCTACTGTAAATCCAGATAATACATCTAATACAACAGCCACAGTCGATCAATTTGGAGTATATACTTTTAGTTGGACGGAAACAAGTCTTGCGCCCAATTGTGTTGCTTCAGACGAAATTAGTGTTAATTTTTATCATGTACCTGTTGTTACTTTTGAAGCATCTCAAACTTTATGTTTTGGAGATAATACAACAATAACTTTTACAGGTGATGTGGTGTCGGGAATGGCCACTTTCGACTGGGATTTTGGTGATGCAACAATTATTAGTGGTAGCGGACAAGGACCATATGTAGTTAATTTTCCAAATTCAGGTATAAATACTGTTAGCCTAACAGTAACTGAATATGTTTCTGTGGTTTCAAGTAGCATAGATGTTTTCGTACCGCCTTTATTGGATGGAACACTTACTATTCAAGATGATCCGTGTTTTGAAACTTGTGATGGTAGAGCCAGTATTTCCATGACTGGTGGCGTACCACCGTATAATTATTCTTGGGCATCATCAACAAATGAATTAGACAATCTTTGTGTAGGCGACTACGGTATTACTGTTACAGATGCTAATGGTTGCGAATTTGCAGATACATATACAATTAATCAACCGTCTGTTTTGGAATACGACACAAGTTATTATCATGTGTCTTGTTATAATACTCAGACTGCTGGTGCAAGTATTTGGGCATCGGGAGGTACAGCTCCATATACATACATTTGGAGTGATGGATATAACGGAGGGATTCATAATAATATTTCAGCCGGAACATATTTTGTTACAGTTAGTGATAGTCATGGCTGTAGTCTTATGGAGCAATTTGTTATTACTCAACCGAATTTACTTCAGGTAGTTACATCAGGAGATTTTGCAATCTGTGAAAATCAGGCAATTAACATTGTATCTCAGGAAATGGGTGGTACTCCTCCATATACATATTTTTGGGATAATGGAGATGGAAATGGTTTTAGTGTTGGACCTCAAAGTTTTAATATTGTACCTCACGAAGATGTTGTTTATACGGTTTATGTATTAGATGCAAATGGATGTGTAAGTAATATGGCTACAAGCGAGGTTATTGTAAGCCCGGAGTATCATCTAACTTTGACTACACAGAACAATCGTTGTTATCAGACATGCGATGGCTCAGCTTTAATTGAGATAGAAGGTGGTTTACAACCATTTACATATAGTTGGGCTAGCCCCGGTCCTTATTTAAGTGATTTATGTGCAGGATTATATACAATAACTATAACTGATAGAATCGGTTGTGTTGCCGATACAATGTTTGTAATCACCCAACCCACTGCTTTAAGTATGGATGTTCAGTCAACTAATACTTCCTGCTCATATTCTGCAGATGGTACCATAACCGCAGTTGTAATAGGAGGAACGCCTCCATATAATTATATCTGGTCAGACAATACCCAAACTAATGAAGTAACTGTTGGTTCCGGTTCCTATTACCTTACTGTAAGTGATGATAATAATTGTAGGGTGTATGGTTCTGCTACCATAACTGCACCTCAAGAATTAAATGTACTCACTTTATATAATCCAACAATTTGTATTGGTGGTTCAGCTACTGTAGTTGGACAAGCTTCAGGTGGAACTCAGCCATATCATTTTCATTGGCAAGGAACAGATAATGTAGAAAGTTGGGAACATCAGTTTACTACAAGTCCGACATCAACTACAATTTATAATCTTACTGTTACCGATGATAATGGTTGTACATCCTCAGGACATAGGGTTACAGTCAATGTAAATCCTCCTTTAGAGATTGAAGGTATTATTAATAGTATAAATAATGTATGTTTAGGCTATGGAACTAGAATTGAAGTAGATATAAATGGAGGCAATGGCGGTCCTTATACAATTACTGACCAGGATGGCAATATTGTAGCTTCTCCATATACTTATTTCCCTGAGGAGTCTGGATATCTTGTTTTGACAGTAGAAGATTTATGCGAAACTCCGGCTGTCACAGACTCTATTATGATTTATGTTCACGATGTACCCTATGTTAATTTTAGTGTTAATGCTACAAATGGTTGTCCCGGACAATACATAGAGTTTGTAGCTTTGGACTCGTCAGATAATTATAATTATGCATGGGATTTTGGAGATAATACTTTTGCATTTACTAAAAATCCAACACATCAGTATAGCGAGGGTGGTTTGTATTCTGTAAGTCTTATTGTGAGAGATCAATTTGAATGTAAGGATAGTTTAACCCAAACTGATGTAATTGAAATTTATCCTCAACCTTATGCTAATTTCTCAGCCGAACCTCAAATAGCTGGAATTTTGAATCCATTGATAAATTTTGAAAATTATTCGGAGGATGCACTGTTCTTTTTCTGGTATTATGGGGATGGTGATTCAACAATAAACTTCAGAAGTCCACAACATTATTATAAAGATTTGGGAGAATTTGAAGTAATGCTTGTAAGCCAAAATGAATACGGCTGTACTGATACTGCTATGAGAAATATTATGATACGCGAAGATTATACATTATATGCACCAACAGCATTTACTCCCAATGGCGATGGCGTTAATGATTGTTTTAGGATATGTGGCAATGGTATAGATAAAAACACATTTGTTATGAGTATTTATGATAGATGGGGAGAATTAGTTTATACAACTGAAGAATTTGATCCTGAAGTAAACTGTGATAGTTGTGAAGAGGGAGCATGGGATGGGACAAGAGGATCCAGAACAAAGGGAGATAAATATTTGCCAAACGGGATGTATTACTGGTACGCAAGGTTTACTGATTATGACTCAATAGGGCACGAATATAACGGTAATGTACAACTGCTCCGTTAGCAAATTAAGCCATCTTTCGGGATGGCTTTTTTTTTATGATCTTGGGTGATATTGAATAATAGCCTCTCTTAAGTATTCTCTGTCAATATGAGTATAAATTTCAGTCGTAGTTATTGACTCATGTCCTAGCATTTCTTGAACTGCACGTAGGTCTGCACCACCCTCAACCAGATGCGTTGCAAATGAATGTCGAAAGGTGTGTGGTGAAATAATTTTTGTTATACCTGCATTTTCACAGGCCTCCTTTACAATATTAAAAATCATAACTCTTGTAAGCTTGCTTCCTCTTCTATTTAGAAATAAAAAATCCGAATGCCCTTTTTTGGGAATAATGTGATTTCTAAATGACTTCAAATAATTACCAATCTCTTTTTTCGCTGCTCCCCCAATTGGGACAAGTCTTTGCTTATTGCCTTTACCAATTACTCGCACAAACGATTCTTTAAAGAAAATATTGGAAATTTTTAATTCGGCTAATTCTGATACTCTTAATCCACATCCATATAATACTTCAATTATCGCCCTATTTCTATGTCCGAGAGATTTACTAACATCAATCGCTTTAATAATTTGATCAATTTCTGTAATTGTTAATACTACTGGAAGTTTTCTTGCAGTTTTTGGTGACTCAAGTAAAGAGGCCGGGTTTTCCTTTATTATATCTTCAAGCAGTAGATATTTATAAAAAGATTTTATTCCAGAAATGATACGAGATTGAGATTTTTCATTAATACCTGTTTCAACCAAATATTCTACGAACTCCTTTAAATCTTCGTATTTTGTATGCTCTGGTAAGATAACCGATTTTGTTTGACTAATAAAGGTATATAGTTTAGTAACATCACTTATGTATGAAGAAATGGTGTTTTCGGATAAATTTCTTTCTAGCTTAAGATAAAAACTAAAATTTTTTATAGCATTTTCCCAATTGTTCATAAATATGTCAGGACTTTTTATAATTTTGTTAGCTTGTTTTAAACAATATATTAATTATATAATGCAGATACTTATTATTAACGGTCCAAATTTAAACAAAATAGGGATAAGAGAACCGGAAATTTATGGAAATCGGGATTTTAATAATTATTTGGATGAACTTTCTTTATTATTTAATAGTTATAATTTAATGTCCTTTCAATCTAATTCTGAAAATGAGATAGTAGATAGAATTCTAGATCATTCAGAAAATGTTGAGGGTATTGTATTGAATGCAGGGGCTTTTACACATACATCTGTTGCAATTAGAGATGCAATTGCGTCTGTTAATTTGCCGGTAGTTTTGGTACATATTTCAAATGTTTATGCAAGAGAACAATTTAGAAAAAATAATATTTTAGCACCTGTTTGTAAAGGTGTTATTACAGGGTTTGGTTTGGATTCATATAAGTTGGCGATATATAGTTTAATTTAAGAAAGATATAGAAATGGAAAAGACAAGGACTTTATACCGGTTGAGGAAGTATAAAAACGGAATTTCATTAAACCTCCTTACATTAACATTTGGGATTGTATTATTAACGGTTATTCTTTTATTTGAAAGAAGTATTACTGCAGATATGAGAACCAAAGCAAGTGAGTTACTAACAATGGGTTATCATGATAGTATCAGCAAAGCATTAGAAACCTGTCATAAAGCAATTGAATATATGGACATAGCTGCTAAAACGGCAATTCTGTTTTCTTTAGAAGGTTTTATTATAATATTTTTTAATATCAGATTGTCAACTCACACAAAATCGATAAGTAAGTATTCTTCAATGATTTTGGGTTTTGGAACGACGTTTTTGTTTTTATACTATTTGCTTTTAGGCTTGTTTATGCTTTCTGCAAAGCCATTGTCAGAACTTCAATCTGATTATAGTTTTTTGCGAATAATTGGTATCATCTTAATTTTTACTGGAAATATTGTCTTTATTCTACAACTTTTTAAAGAAATTATTCTTGAAAAAGGTGAGGAATAAAAAAGAAATAGGAAATTATTTTGTTCTTACGAAAGAATACATTACTTTTGCTGCCTTAATTTTTTAATAAAATAAATAAGTGATGAAAAATTATTTAGATTCAGAAAAGAAGAAAGAAATCTTCAAAACACACGGGAAGTCTAATAATGATACTGGCTCACCAGAAGCACAGATCGCATTATTTTCCTACCGTATCAATCACTTAACTGAGCATCTAAAAGTCAATAAAAAAGACTTTGGTACTCAAAGAGCGTTGATAATGTTGGTAGGAAAAAGAAGAAGTCTGTTGGATTATTTAAAAGCCAACGACATAGAAAGATACAGAGCGATAGTTAAGAAATTAGGCTTACGTCGCTAAGACTCCTAAAAAGCAAGACTTTGAGTTTTGCTTTTTTTTTAGAAATTAACTAATAGATGAAATAAAATGTACAATGAAATTAAAAAAGTCGTTAAATTAAGTGACGGCAGAGAGATTGAAATTTCCACCGGAAAATTGGCCAAACAAGCAACTGGGTCGGTAGTGGTGAAGATGGGTAAAACCATGTTGTTAGCAACGGTAGTTGTTGCAGAAGATGCAAAGGAAGATGTTGATTTTATGCCTCTTTCTGTTGAATATAAAGAGAAATATGCCTCTGTTGGCAGATTTCCAGGTGGTTTTTTGAAACGTGAAGGTCGTCCGTCTGATTCCGAAATATTGGTTTCGCGTTTAGTAGATAGAGCTTTACGTCCATTGTTTCCTGATGATTTCCATGCTGAGACATTTGTAAATGTTTTGCTTATGTCAGCCGACTCAAACGACATGCCAGATGCACTTGCTGGATTGGCAGCTTCTGCAGCTTTAGCTGTTACAAATGTTCCTTTTAATGGACCAATTTCCGAAGTTCGCGTATCTCGTATTGATGGCAATTTCGTAATTAACCCGTCTTGTGAGGATAATCAGCGTGCTGATATTGACCTTATTGTGGCTGCAACCATTGAAAATATTATGATGGTTGAAGGTGAAATGAATGAAGTGTCAGAAAAGGAAATGCTTGAGGCAATTAAATTCGCTCATGAAGCAATTAAAATTCAATGTCAGGCACAGATTGAGTTAAGAGAAGCTTGTGGTATAACAGGATTTAAAGAGTATTGTCACGAGACTAATGATGAAGACTTAAGAAAAAAAGTTTGGAACGAAACTTATGATAAAGCATATGCTGCTGCATTTACTCAAACAGCAGATAAACACGAAAGACAGAGACTTTTTGCTGCTGTTAAAGAAGAGTTTTTAAGTCAATATTCAGAAGAAGAACTCGAAGCAGTTAAAAAATTTGTTGACAGATATTATCATGCAGTCGAAAAAGAAGCTGTTCGTCAGATGGTAATTAATGAGAAAGTTCGTCTTGATGGTCGTAAAACAAACGAAATTCGTCCTATTTGGAGTGAGGTTGATTATTTACCATCAGTTCATGGTTCGGCAATTTTTACTCGTGGCGAAACTCAATCAATAACAACAGTTACTTTAGGTGGTAAACTCGATGAACAAATGTTTGACGGAGTTATGTTTAAAGGATATTCACCATTTGTACTGCACTATAATTTTCCGCCTTTTTCTACTGGTGAAGCTAAGCCATATCGTGGTGTAGGTCGTCGCGAAATAGGACATGGAAATCTGGCTCACAGAGCTCTTTCGAAGGTTATTCCTGTTAAAGGTGAGAAATTCCCTTATACAGTAAGAGTAGTTTCTGATATTTTAGAGTCTAATGGTTCATCATCAATGGCAACAGTTTGTGCTGGATGTTTGGCTCTGATGGACGCTGGCGTTCCAATTTCGAAACCAGTTAGCGGTATAGCAATGGGACTTATTGCCGATTCAAAAACCAACAAATTTGCCATACTTAGCGATATACTTGGTGATGAAGACCATTTGGGAGATATGGACTTTAAGGTTTGTGGTACTCCAGATGGAATTACTGCTACTCAAATGGATATAAAGGTTGACGGACTTTCTTATGAAGTTCTTGAACAAGCACTTCAACAAGCAAAAGAAGGTAGAGCTCATATTTTGGGTGAAATGCTAAAAACTTTACCGGAACCACGTCAAAATTATAAAGATCATGCTCCAAGAATCGAAACTATTGTTATTCCGAAGGATATGATTGGTGCTATAATTGGCCCTGGTGGAAAGATTATTCAGGAAATACAGGCTATGACTAACACTATTATCTCAATTACAGAGGTGGACGATAAGGGTTATGTTGAAGTATCAGCTACAAGTGGTCCTGATATGTTAGCTGCCAGAACAAGAATTATGACTATTGTTAAAGTTCCTGAAATAAATGAGATATATAAAGGTAAGGTTAAAGGAATTACTACTTTTGGCGCTTTTGTAGAGATTCTTCCAAATACTCAAGGTTTATTACATATTTCCGAAATTGATTGGAAACGTATTAAATCAGTAGAGGAAGTTCTGAAAGAAGGTATGGAAGTAGAGGTCAAAATTATAGACATTGACCAAAAATCCGGAAAGTTAAAGTTAAGCCGTAAAGCACTTTTACCTAGACCTCCAAAAGAAGATAATCCTGAACAAAAAACTCAGGAATAGTATTAAAAAGGTCTGATTTTTTCAGACCTTTTTTTGTTTGTAATTGGTCAAATATATTTTCAATGACTGTCTTTCGGTAAAATCAAATTTTGCCACAGATTCAATACTCCCTCTCATCCTTGACTCAAGAACAGTATTACTAAGATAAGCCAACAAAAAATCTGTTTATGCCCTACGGGCAAGTAGCTTATGGTTATGATAGGTTTTTTACTGATGTTAATGCCCTACGGGCAAGTAGTCTTATGGTTATGATAGGTTTTTTACTGATGTTTATGCCCTACGGGCAAAGTTGAGATACGACTGCTGTCAATTTTACTGAATTTAAAGTCCGCTGGGCTATATTTTTTTGTCCATAGGGCATTAACCATTTGCACAACTAAAGGCATAAAAAGTATTAAGTTGTTTTTAATGCTCTTAACTTAATGACATTGAACGCGTGGGAGTTTTACACGCATTTGAATTTTTAATAAATTGTTTCATTATGATTTCGGATGAGTGGGTAATGTCATTATGATAAGCCAACCACAAAACGGTTTATGCCCTACGGGCAAAGTTGAGATATGACTGCTGTCAATTTTACTGACTATAAAGCCCGCTGGGCTATATCTTTTTGCCCGTTAGGGCATAAATGTAAGTAAAATGGATATGATAAATGAGTTTTTTGCCCGTAGGGCATTAACAATTTGCACAATAACAGACATAAAAATATTAATTTGATTTTTTAAAAAATTGTTGCATTATGATTTATAAAAAATATTTTCTAAATTTGTCTCAATTTGATAATAAACTTTCTTTGATGAAGTTAATTTATACTTTTCTTTTTGTAGTTTTTGCCAGTCTTCTTTTTGCTCAGCAAATCTCCGTTGCCTCATTTGAACGCCGCGACAACGATTTGGATGCCCGTGTAAACTATCCAGTAAAGGACCAGAATAACGATGTATGTGCTTTGATAAAAATAGAAACTACTCAAACAGGATTCGTTTTTGAAGGAGGACAACTTGGGATTACCAAAACTGAACAAAAAGTTGGAGAGTATTGGGTGTATTTGCCTTATGGTTCAAAAATAATAACTATCAAACACCAACAGCTTGGAGTTTTACGTGATTATGCTTTTCCTATATATATAGACAAAGCCACAGTTTACTTAATGAAACTAACGACAGGCAAAGTAACTGTTGTTGTAGAGGAGCCTGAAATAATAACCGAATGGATAGTTATAGAAAGCACGCCATCAGAAGCACAGGTTTACATAGATGATAAACCTGTAGGTAAAACACCGTTTTCGGGGAAATACAATCTGGGCGAACATAGTTATCGTATTGAATTGCCAATGTACCATAACGATGCAGGCAAATTTGCCTTAGATGCAAATAGTGGCAGAAAAAATATAAATGTTAGTTTAAAGCCGAATTTTGGTTCTATCACAGTAAGTTCATCACCCGAAAATGGAGCAGATGTTCTACTTGACAATAAGCCCACTGGACAAAAAACCCCCTGTACTTTGACAGAAATACTAAGTGGAACACATCGAATAACGTTAAAAAAGAATATGTATTATGATGCATATCAGGAAGTTTTGGTTGAAGACAGCAAAACGAGCACAATAACACTGTTAATGAGTCCAGGATTTGGTAATCTTGTAGTAAAAACAAATCCTACAGCAGACATTTATATAAATGGAAGCAAAGCTGGTACTGGAGAGGTTACGGAACGTAAAACTTCCGGTTTTTACACAGTAGAAGCTCGAAAAGATAAGCACAGTCCCGACAGTAAAACCGTTGAAGTAACTGATGGGCAAACCAGTAATGTTGAACTTACACCAAAGCCAAATTATGGACAGTTAGATATAAGCACTACTCCTCCTGGAGTCGAAATTTATCTTGCAGGAGAGAACAAAGGTACAACACCTGTAACCTTGAGGCAATTACTTGTAGGGGAATACAAACTCGAATTGCGAAAAACTGGCTATGCAAGCATTACAAAAAATATTACTATATTACATAACGAAACCACCGAAATTTCCGAAACACTGCAAAATGGTATGCAAGTAAGCATAACGAGCACTCCGGTAGGTGCAACAATAGAAATTGATGGTGTGAGTTCCGGAAAAACCCCATATGGCGGTAACCTCAGCTTTGGCAACCACTCTGTAAAACTCACCAACAACGCCAAGGTAGTAAACGAGAGCATTTCAGTTACCCAAGGTGGCAAAACAAGCTGGAGTTTTAATGTGAGCGAAACTAAAGACTTTACAGAAACTGTTTCGGGCGTCAATATAGAAATGGTAGCGATTAAAGGTGGAACTTTTACTATGGGTAGTCCTGCAAGCGAAGCAGACCGTAATAGCGACGAAACTCAGCATCAGGTAACTGTAAGCGAAATAAAGAGAAGTGTTCATGCTCGTCGATGAAGGACACCGTCCTGATGCCAGGATAGTATACAACATTCGGAACAACTGGAGGGCAGGAATATTACCTGGCTGTATCGTTGATGCGAAAACGAAA
>JAQVEY010000040.1 GCA_028697515.1 Bacteroidales bacterium
ATGGTTTTTATATCAGTCCTAATCCTAATAATGGTAGTTTTACAATTACCTTAAATGACCCGTGTGAGAATTGCGAAGTACAAATAATCAATTCGGTAGGGCAGATCGTTAAAAGTATCAAACCTTCTCAAAGAGGATTATACAATATTTCTATTGAAGGTCTTACAGCAGGTCATTACAATGTTATATATTTAATTGACAATTCAGTAAAGCATACGGCAACTGTTGTGGTCAAACAATAGTGGATTTCTAAAAGACAGATTGTAAATAAAATATAGTCTGTCTTTATTTATAAATTAGTATCCATTATTTTTTCTTTTGCACTCCTCGAAAATAATTCTATATTTACAAAAAAAACGCTTTGAATATAGAGTTTTTTATAGCAAAAAGGCTTGTCAGCAAAAAGCATTCTACAAATAGTTTTAGCAGACCTATTGTTGCTGTTGCAATAGGGGGAATAGCTATAGGATTGGCTGTAATGATTACTGCCGTCTCAATTGTTACAGGTTTTAAAAAGGAGATTTCCGAAAAAGTAATTGGTTTTGGTGCTCATTTGCAAATTGTTAATTACGATAATAATACTTCATACGAAACTCTGCCTATTTCGCAAAATCAGGACTGGATAAACCAAGTCGCAACTCTGCCAGGCATAGAAAGTGTAAATAAATTCATTGTTAAAGCGGGTATCCTAAAAACAGATGAATATTTGCACGGAGTTGTTTTTAAAGGTATTGATACCGATTTTAATTGGAAATTTTTCAATCAGTATATGGTTGAGGGCGATACTCTGATAATTGCTGATTCGGCAAAGTCTAACAATGTTGTGATTTCGCAGTATATTGCAAAAGCTTTGAAACTGAAAGTAGGAGATAGCTTTGCAGCCTATTTTATTCAGGACCCGCCACGTATGAGAAAATTCAATGTTCTCGGGATTTATAACACTCAGCTCGAAGATCTGGATAAAATATTCGTCTTCGTTGATATTAAACATCTACGTAAGCTAAACGACTGGGAAGACGATCAAATTACTGGTTTTGAAATAAATGTTGATGATTTTTCAAAAATTCTTGAATACGAAATTGCCGTCAACAGAATTGTGGGAAATAATTTTAGTCCTGATGGCAGTATGCTCAAAGTCAAAAACATACAGGAAGATTATCCGGGAATTTTCGACTGGCTTTCTTTACTTGATATAAATGTCTGGGTGATATTAATATTAATGGTAAGTGTTGCGGGATTCAATATGGTTTCAGGATTACTTGTAATTATTCTCGAAAAAGTAAATATGATTGGTATTTTGAAAAGCCTTGGGGCAGAAAACATTCGTATAGAAAAGATATTTATCTATGTAGCAGGCTTTTTGATTGGCAGAGGTCTCTTATTTGGCAATATTATCGGAATAGGATTATGTCTGATACAAATGTACACAGGAGTAATCACTCTTGATCCGGAATCCTATTATGTTGCAACAGTACCAATTAATTTGAATTTTATTTATATTTTGATACTAAATGTAGGAACGATGATCATTACTTTGCTGATGCTGACTGTGCCGGCAATGATAATTTCGAGAATAAGTCCTGCAGATTCAATTAGGTTTAACTAAAATTTATTAACATGATTTATCTGACTATTTCTTTTGCGCCGGTGTTGATTATTCTGACTTATATATATGTCAGGGACAAATTCAACAGAGAACCATTTTGGTTATTGTTTTTAAGTGTTTTAGGTGGGATGTTTTCGGTAATTCCTGTTTTACTAGTAGGAATTGTTACCGAATTGTTTTCCCCACTTTTTCAGGGATTACAACTTGCATTCTATCATGCATTCATTCAGGCGGCATTTGTTGAGGAATTGTTCAAACTTCTGGTAGTGCTTATTTTAGTATGGGGCAGTCGTCATTTTGATGAAAGATTTGACGGTATAGTGTATGCTGTTTTTGTTTCGATGGGATTTGCTCTCGTTGAAAATATAATGTATGTTTTTGGTGGAGGTCTTCAAGTTGGACTTTTGAGAATGATTACAGCAGTTCCTGCACATGCAATTTTTGGTATTGCGATGGGTTACTATCTAGGGCTAGCAAAATTTAATCCGTGGAAAAGATCAACTTATCTCGCTCTCGCTTTTGTTGTGCCATGGTTATTGCATGGGTTCTACGATTTTGTAATAATGGCTGGTTATGAATGGCTTTTGGTTGTTTTTATAATTTACCTTATTTTTATGTATATTTATGGATTCAGGAAGATACGAGAACTAGCAAGATTAAAAGTAAAACCTGTTGAAGAAAGCACTGAAACACAAACATCTGGTACAGTAATTGATGAAAATCCTGCTCAAAATACTATGAATTCAAATAATGATTTAAATAATTATAACAATGGAACCCAAGAACAATCTTGATACTCTATCAACCTTCCACTATGTTTGGGGAGGATTAAAGCTTTTTGCCTCATTAATCGTATTAATATATGTAATTATTGGAATGGGAATGGTTATAGCTGGTCAGAACGTTGGTGAGTTTGAGATGCAACTATCAGGTTGGATATTTATTATTTTTGGTTTTTTTACCTTTCTGCTCGTTGTTGCTCTTGGAGTCTTAAGTCTTTTATGCGGAAGATATTTGAAAGAAAGACGTAACAGAGTCTTTTGTATGGTAATGTCAGCTTTGGCTTGTGTTAATGCACCTTTGGGAACAGTTTTAGGCATCTTTACTATACTTGAGATTGAAAAACCGGAGGTAAAAAAAATATTTGAAGAAAATAAAGCTGCCAGAGAAGCGATAATGAGGAAGGCTGGTATATAAAGTATATGGGAAATATTATTCTTATATCATCACTATTTCAGAACTAATTAAACATTTTATGAGAAATCTTTTATTATTGACTCTTTTGTTTGCAAGTGTTTTTGTCTATTCACAGGAAATAAAAATTGAAACAGTATATTTTGACCTTGAAAGGGCAGAAGAATTTGTGTCGCAAATTCCTCATGCAGTTGATTTAACAGGTAATAATCAAGAAGCTGTTGAGCAAATCAATGCATCAATACTTGAGTTTTTTATGCTTGAAAGCTTTGACCCGAAAGAAGCTGGAGATTTTCGATGGTGGGCAATGAGATATACTTATGAAATCAAGTCAGATTATCTTCTAATTAGTATTTCGGGTGAGTATATGAGTGCACATAGCAATCTCGTACAATCAGATTTGTATTTTGAACTGAACAGCGGTGTTCAATTAGATAATAAAATTGTTAAATATACTTCTTTATTTAATCAGGATTCATTTTTTGAATTCATGAGTAAATTCTGCATACCGGATTGTGAAAAAGCTTTTTCGGAAGCACAAAGCTGTGCTGAACTTGATGTTATATACTGCGATTGTTATGACATGAGTTTTATTGTTAATGAAAATAGTGTGGATTTCGTTTTGACAGGAGATTGTGTTCCTCATTATGCACTAGATTGTGATCCAGGAGGTTATATTATCAACGTAAAAACAGATTCTTTAAAACCATATCTGAATGATTTTGGTAAATATCTGATTTATGAATCTGGTTATCAACATTTTACAAAATTGGAAAAACAGTTGTTTGGGATGGAGAAATCTGCTGAAATTCCACCATATTATTTCATTCAGGGTAAAATAGATGGCAAATATAGTTTTAGCATGGGGCTGGAATTATCAAAACCAGCAAATATTGCAAAAGGGTATTATTTTTATAATAGTCAGAAAAAGCATATAGCACTTTCTGGTGCTTATGAGAATGATGGAATAAAATTGACAGAGATTGTAAATGACAAAGTTACAGGAGTATTCTACTTTTATTTTTTTAACGAATATTCGGAAGGATCTTATATTCTGCCTGACGGAATGTGTCTTTCGGCAGTATGGGTCAATCCAAAAATAGACCAAGAGTTTGTGGTGGAAATAGATAAAGTTCTGTTTAATAAGTAGTATTTGGATTGGGTTTACACTCTCGCTGCGGCAGCGAGTGAAATGTCGTGAAAATGTCGTTTAAAGTTTGCCTAAAATACAGTTTAAAGATAATAACAGGTTTTAGATTAAATGTAAATTTGCCAATAATCAAAAAACTAAAAATGAATCAATTTGTTTTTGGAAAGGAATTAGTTAGAATAAGAAAATTAAAAGGATTGACACAATCCGAACTGGCTGATAAGTGTAATGTTTCTTGTCGGACAATTCAAAGAATTGAAAATGGTATTGTTGTGCCAAGAAGTTTTACGATAAAAGCATTGTCCAAAGCTCTGGATATTGATTTACTTAAAGACTTTCCAATAGACACATCTGAAAATGAAAGGTTTTTGCCTCACAGATTCATTTTAAGAAAGTGGATTATTACGCAAATAATTGAATTATTTAATTTAAAAACAAAAGCTATGAGAAAATTATCAATTTTAACAATCACTTCTGGATTATTAGTAATTGCATTTTTTACTTTTTTAAACAATGGCATGGCACAGGACGACTCTAATCTTACAAATTTTTTAACAATTGATTCTAACGAATGCATTTCTCAAAATGAGGCAATTAAAACTATTGAGAGTATTAACAAAAAAGCACAATATCATAATCAATCGATAGATTTAATATTGACTTATGCAGAAGAATCAAATTATAATTATAACTCATATGTTCATTTAGCAAAATTGGTTGGAAGTTTTGGACATTCTACTCAAGCGATAATGGAAATTGCAAATATTGTTTTTTTAACTCATAATGATTGCTATTTGTTTAATGACATTGCATCTTTAATATTTTTAGAAACAGGTTTTCAGAATAATATCTTTGTTCAATTAGCAAAAGAAGCGAGTGAGGCAAGAACTGAAGATGAAATAAAAATTATTCGAATTGAGATTGATAAATATAAAGAACAAGCAAAATATAATACCTTAGAGGAAGCTTTTGAGAGTCAATGATAACACTCACTCGCTGCCGCACGATTGTATCGTGTGGTAGATATTCAAGCCACACGATACAATCGTGCGGCAGCGAGAGAAAAACCGGAGGTAAAGGCTTTATTTGAGGCTAATCGAAAAAAATAATAGCTTTTTAAGTTTTGTCTAAATATGCATGGCAATTTTTAAATTAATAAAAATTATTTTTTTTAATCAGCCAATACATCACTATTTATAATTTATCTGTGGCTATTGTACCATTTGCAATTACTCATCCAATTATTATACTCAACCTCGATTGGGTTTTATATTCAATAAAAAATATATCAAAAGATTTTTGTTTAATATTTTGATTAACTTTGGTAAATAAAATCACTTTTATGAAAAATCTCAAATGTTTTATATTCAGTCTTATTTTAATAAACTCCATTAGTGCCAGCGCGCAAGTTATTATAGAAGAATCTTTTGAAGGAGAGATTTTTCCTCCTCAAGGATGGACTATTATTGATGCCGATGGAGATGGGTACAATTGGATGCAAAGTTCGACTTTAGCCCCCCACACTGGGACTAAGTGTGCTGTGTCGCATTCTTTTTTGGAAGGAGTTGGAGAGTTAGCTCCTCATCAGTATTTGATTACTCCACAAATAAATCTTGCAAATAGTTATGGAGGACTGTTTTTTAGTTATTGGGCCTGTACTGAGTCTGAATTATGGGGATTTGAAAGATATTCAGTAGTTGTTTCTAATTCTGGAAATACAGTTGACGATTTTAATAACGGTGTTGTGGTATTTGATGGATATGCAGAATCAGAAAATCCACATTATGCATATGTTGAAATAGATCTTTCTCAGTTTTCTGGCCAAAACATTTACATCGCATTTAAACATCATCAATCTGTAGATTACACGAGTTTAAATATTGACGATGTGAAATTTATTACTAGAACAGCTATAGAAGGGAATATCTTTTTTGATGAAAATTTGAATTTAACTCAAGATGAATGGGAGATAGGATTGTCTAATTGGTTGATAGTTGCTGAACCTGGGCCTTTTTATGCAGAAAGTTATGCAAATGGGCATTATGTGCTTATGGTCGATACTGGAACATATGAAATAAGTTTGCAGAATCAAAATCCATTATGGAATCTGAATTGTCCCGAAGAGCCTAGCACTTATACTGTTCAAGTTCAGGAAAATGAGGTGCCTGAGTATTATAATTTTGGACTTACTCCTACTATGGATTGTATTCAAAATCATGTGGATATTTCAACATGGGCAATAAGACCTTGTTTTTCTTCTATATTTACTGTTGCTTACCAGAATATAGGAACAATTGCCTCTGACAATACAATTATTACTGTTGAATTAGATACACACTTGACATATCTTTCTGGTGGCAATTTGGTGAATCAAGAAGAAAATTATTTAACTTTTGATGTAGGAACAGTTTATATTTCAGAATGTGGAGTATTCTCATTTGAAGCAATTGCAGATTGTGACTTTGAGCTTTTAAATAGCACCATGTGTTTAGAGGCTAGAATTACCCCTTTTGATTACTGTCTGCCTGTTAATCTAGATTGGGACAAATCAAGTATCGAGGTTGATGGTTATTGCAATGGAGATTCTATTGCGTGTTTTATTATTACCAATACTGGAGAACCTGGTGTCGGTGACATGACCTTAAATTCTGAATATAGAATTTATGAGAATTCAGATCTCGTTTATGTTGGATTATTTCAACTACTGGGAGGCGAAAATATTGAATTGTGTTGGCCTGCTTATGGCAATACTATTAGGCTAGAAGCGGATCAGCATCCTGCTCATCCAGGTAATAGTCACCCAAATGCTAATGTGGAATTTTGTGGTAACGATAACGGTATCATTTCCTCAGGTCACATCTTACCATGGCCGCAAGACGATGATGATGACTTTGTGGAAATCTTTTGTCTTCAGGTTACTGGCTCGTTTGATCCAAATGATAAACAAGTATTTCCTTCTGGGTTAACGGAGGAGTATCACTATGTTCGTGAAAACACTTTGCTTGAATATATGATAAGATTTCAAAACACAGGAACAGACACTGCTTTTAATATTTATATTCGGGATACAATATCTCCATATTTGGATATTGCAAGCCTTGAGAGCGGTGTGAGTAGCCATCCTTATTCCATTCAAAGGATAGAAGATAATATTATTCAATGGACTTTCCAAAATGTTATGCTACCTGATAGTAATGTAAATGAGCCTGCAAGTCATGGGTTTGTTAAATATAAAATAAGTCAAATGTCCGATAATGCCATTGGCTGCGTAATTACAAACAGGGCTGGAATTATTTTTGATTTTAATCTACCGATTCTTACCAACACAACATTTAACACAATCGGTATTCCGGAAATTGTATTTATTGCTCAAGGACAGGTTTCATCTGGGGTTGAAGTAGTTGTCTATCCAAATCCATTTTCCTCTTCAGTTACTTTCAATATTAAAGGGTCTAATGATTTGGTGACAATTGAAATTTACGATTTATTAGGAAGAAAAGTTAGAAGTTTAGAGTCAAATTATATTGAAAATGTAGTAATGCAAAGGGAAAATCTTAATTCTGGCGTTTATACATACCAAATATCAGCAGAATCTGAAATTATTGGATGTGGAAAGCTTTTAGTTAAATAATTGTTTCTCTATTTGTTGAAAATAATTTAGCAATTTTCATTTCTTTTTTTTTAAAAATCAGCCAATTCATCACTATTAATACTATCCTGTTTACCATCTAGCATATTCTTTATTGTAACAGTACCATTTTTAATCTCGTCTTCACCAATAATTACACTCGCTGCCGCACTATCGTGTGGTAGATATATCAAGCCACACGATACAATCGTGCGGCAGCGAGTGTAATTTTAATCCAATAGAAAGATGATAAGAATTATTTAAGAAAATAGTTGCTTATTTTATTTGCAAGTATTGTTTCTTGTGTGCCATTACTCATGTTTTTTATCGTAACAGTAGAATTTGCAATTTCATTTTCACCAATAATTGCAACATAACTTATGTTTTTGTTATTAGCATATTTGAACTGCTTGTCAAGTTTTGCTTTTTCGGGATATACTTCACAACTAATTCCGTTTTGACGAAGTTCTTTTGCAAGTTTGAGGCAAACTGCTTCTTCTTTCTCGCCAAAGTTTATAAACAAAACATCGCTCGATTTAGCTGTTTCATCGGGGAATACATTTAATAGCTCCATTACATCGTAAATGCGATCTGCACCAAAAGAAATACCAACGCCGGAAATATCTTTTAGCCCAAAAATTTCGGTTAAATTATCATAACGTCCACCACCACAAATACTTCCTATTTCAACATCGTTTGCTTTTACTTCAATTATGGCTCCTGTGTAATAATTTAATCCGCGTGCAAGGCTTAAATCCAAATCAATCTTAGTGTTTAGCGGGTTTGAACTTAAATAAGCAAACAAAGTTTTAATCTCTTCGATTCCCTTTTTTCCAGTTTCGCTCTGTGATAGCATTTGCTCAAGATATTCAATATTCTCGACTGTGTTTCGTTTGTTTTCCAAAATAGGAATAAGCTTTTGTATTGCTTCTTCAGAAAGTTCATTTTTGCGTAATTCTTCACAAACTTTTTCTGTTCCGATTTTATCTATTTTGTCAATGGCTACAGTTATTGCCATGAATTTGTCTTTTTCATCAATTGCTTCAGCGATTCCAGATAGTATCTTGCGGTTATTTATTTTAATTGTCGTATTTATTTTGAGTGTACTGAATACTTCGTCAATTATTTGCAAAAGTTCAAATTCGTTTAGCATTGATTTAGAACCGATAACATCCACATCGCACTGATAGAATTCGCGATATCTTCCTTTTTGCGGTTTGTCGGCACGCCAAACGGGTTGTATTTGATATCTTTTAAAAGGAAAATTTATTTCATTTCTGTGTTGAACAACAAATCTTGCAAAAGGAACAGTGAGATCATACCTCAATCCTTTTTCAGATATTGTACTAGTAATTTTGTTAATATTTTCAGTAGAAATTTCAGATGAAGAAATACTATTTAAATAATTTCCGGAATTAAGTATTTTGAACAAAAGTTTATCGCCTTCATCGCCATATTTACCCAGTAGTGTAGATAAATTCTCCATTGCCGGAGTTTCGATAGGAGAGTATCCGTATTTAATAAATACCGATTCAATACAGTCGAAAATATATTTTCTTTTGAGCATTTCAGCCGGACCGAAATCGCGTGTGCCTTTGGGTATTGATGTTTGTTGTGCCATTTTTTAAACATTAAATCTTATATGCATAATATCTCCGTCCTGAACTACATAGGTTTTGCCTTCAACGTGAAATTTACCTGCATTCTTAACTGCATTTTCCGAACCCAGACTTATAAAATCTTCATATTTCATAACTTCTGCCCGAATAAAACCTCTTTGCAAGTCGCTATGAATAACTCCTGATGCCTCAGGTGCTGTCATTCCCTTTTTTATTGTCCATGCTTTTATCTCTTTTGGACCAACCGTAAAGAACGAATGTAGGTTTAACAAATCATAGGCTTCACGAATAATTTTATTTACAGTTGGTTCTGATAATCCATAGCCTTCGAGGAATTCCAGTTTTTCTTCCTCAGTTTCCAGTTCTGCAATATCTGACTCTAAAGCCGCAGCAACAGTTAACATTTTAACATTTTTGTCCTTTAGATATTCTTTTACTGCTGTAACATATTTATTTTCAGAATTAACAGAAGCTTCGTCAATATTACAAACAAACATTACAGGTTTTGCTGTTAGTAATGAAAGATCGGCAATATGTTTTTGATCTTCTTCTTTAACATTTGCTGTTCTAGCATTTTCCATATTTTCAAGATGATCCTGATAAACTTTTAGCACTTCGATAGCTGCTTTTGCATCTTTGTCACCAACTTTAACTAATTTCTCTAGTCTGGTAATTTTTTTGGTAATTGATTCCAAATCTTTGACCTGTAATTCCAGATCGATAGTTTCTATATCGCGTACAGGATTAACAGAGCCGTCAATATGAGTTAATTTGTCGTCATCAAAACAACGCAAAACGTGAATAAGTGCATCAGCATTTCGTATGTCGGCGAGAAACTGATTTCCAACGCCTTCGCCAGAACTGGAGCCTTTTGTTAAACCCGGTATATCTATAATATCAACAGTAGCGGGTACCAACTTCTCTGTTTTCTGGAATTTCTCCAATTCTTTTAGCCTAGCATCAGGAACATTAATAACCCCAATATTAGATTTATTACTTGAAAAAGCAAAACTTGTCGTTTCAGCTTTGGTATTTGACATGCAGTTAAACAAAGTGGTTTTTCCACTATTTGCTATTCCTATTATTCCACAATGTAATCCCATTATTTTTTTCGATTTATCTGTACAAAAATAATCTTTTTAAATCATTTTTACGTTCGTAATCTTGATAAAATAGTAAATATCGAATCAACCTATTTAATAAATTTTCGTTCTTTATAAAAGTGTAAGACAATTTTAGAGTTAATAAATCTGTTTTGAGATATAGAATAAAAAGTTTAAGTTTGTAAAAAAAAAGTAGATGAGGAGAGTACTTGTAATATTAATAATTGGGGTTTTTGGATTTTTATTGCTTTCGTGTGGCGGTGGTGGAGCTTCAGGACCAGACTCAAGTCCTGTAATGTTTGGATTAGTTAATTCAACAAATTGGAGATCAGCAAATCCTAGAGCAGTTTTAACAGAAACAAGTCTTAAGGTTTATGGTACCTCGGCAAATGGCCAAACAATAATTCTTAATATAAATTCAGGCGAGGTGGGAGAGTTCGTAGTAAGTGAGTTTAATGGTAACTACGCAGAATTTATTCCTAATATGAGTGCTGGAGCAACTCGTTATTCTACTTCTAATAGTGAAAATGGTCAAGGACTTATAAGAATTTCTTCAATAGATGAAGAATCAAGAACAGTAAGCGGATCATTCAGCTTTAAGGCATATAGAGCAAGCGACAATACTTTTAAAACTGTTACAGATGGTAACTTTTCAAATGTTCCATATCAGTTTTACAGTGTTACTGATACCAGTAGTTTCCAAAGCATATTTGTTTTCAGAGAATCAGATTATAATTGGACTACAGAAACGATAACGGCAGAGAGAAATGATACTGCCATATTGATTATTGGCGAATGTAGCAGAACAGAAGCATGGCAAAGTGTTACATTATGGATGTCACCAACAATTAGTGCAGGTGTGCATTATATTACTCCATCAGGTCCTGTTTACGCAAAATTCCAACAGGGGTTTTATGAATATCCTGCTGTAAATGGGTCAATAACAATTATTTCAAATAATACCACCGAAAAGAAAATAAAAGGAACCTTTTTCTTTAATTATCTAGATAATGATAGTCAGACTCAGTCAATAACTGACGGACAGTTTGAGGTTCTTTATGAAGATTTAACTGAAGATATTCAATAA
>JAQVEY010000433.1 GCA_028697515.1 Bacteroidales bacterium
TATTACAGTTATTGGCATCTATAATTTCCAAAGAATATGTACCTTCCCTTAGTCTTGTCATGTTATTATCTGGAAAGAAAATATCATCAAAAACATAGGTATAAGGCTCTGTACCTCCAGATACATAAACGACAACCGATCCATCGTCATTTCCAATACAACTTGGATTTGTTGAGACTAATGACAGCTGGAGTTCTGCAGGACTTAAAATCAGGATATCTCTTGTTTTAGTACATCCATTTGCATCTCTTACATATATTGTATAATACCCTTCGCTTAAATTACGCTGATATGCCCCATTACCATTATATCTATCATTATACATTTCAAAAGTATAGGGTGGATGCCCACCTTCAGCAAACATCTGTACACTACCATTTGCTTCACCGTAACACGACAGGTCTGTAGATGTAAAATCGAGTTTAATTTCCTCAGGTTCAGCAATTGTATACATTCCAGTTACAGAACATTCATTATAATCAGTAACAGTAACACTATACTGTCCTGCAGATAAGCCAGTTATGTGTGATTGAGGTAAGAAATTACTCCATTGATAATAGTAAGGTGATGTACCTCCTGTTGTTGTAATTGATATAGAACCGTCACTTGCACCAAAACATGACAAATTGCTTACCGAAGCATATATACTTACTGGAGCAGGAGCAACAGGTACAGTTACATTAGCAACTGATTGACAAGAATGTGAATCTGTTACAGTATAATTATAAGTTCCAGCATCAACAGTAAAGCTACCTATCCCACTATAATTTGGAGTACCTCCAGTTGCAGTTACAGTTACAGTAGCACTTTCGCCTGAACAAGCAATTTGTGTATAAGTTGCAGAAGCTATTAACTGCGTAGGTTGTGAAAGTGTAACACTTGCTGTGGCATTACATCCATTGATATCAGTAACTGTAATAATACATGAGCCTTGAGGCAAACCATTAATTGTATAGTTTGTAAGAGCTGTATATGCATTATTTATTCCCCAGTCAACATTATAAGGACCAGTACCATGAGTAATTGACAAATTTGCTGTTCCGTTCGCATCCCCAAAACACAAAGGATTAGAACTAACAGAGGCTGTCGCTTCCATATTGTCCGTAAAACCTATTGTAAAACTTTGTGTTGCCTGACAACCAACAGCATCAGAAATACTAACAGTATAATTACCAGCAGGAAGATTATTTGCTGTACCTCCTATTGTACCAGTAGCAGGTGAAGGCCATGAATAGTTATATGGTTCCGTACCTCCTACTCCACTTACAGTTACAATACCAAGCGCATCACAAAACTGATCAGTAGTAGAAATTACTTCTGTTTCTAAAAATCCTATTTCTATCATAATAGAAGTAGAAGTTGCACATTGCCCTGCACCAGGAGTAAAGGTATAAACAGTAGTAGCAGTATTATTTATTGCAGGTGACCATGTTCCTGATACCCCGTTTAATGATGTTGTAGGTAAGGCTGGTATAGTAGTTCCATAACAGTATGGACCAACAGAATCAAAGCTAGGAACAAGATTATCATTCACATAAACTGTTAATGTAGTACTTGTTGCACACACTCCTGCTGATGGAGTAAAAGTATATGTTGTAGTTGCAGTATTATTTATAGCAGGAGACCATGTTCCTGTTACTCCGTTTGTTGAAGTTGTAGGCAATGCTGGAACACTTACCCCAGAGCAATATGGTCCGGGAACGGTAAAAGTAGGAATTACATTTGGATTTACTGTAATTGTCATTGTCGTTGTGTTAGCACATTGTCCTGCAGTTGGTGTAAATGTATAAGTTGTAGTAGCAGTATTATTAATAGCTGGTGACCATGTTCCGCTAATACCATTATTTGAAGTAGTCGGCAAGGCACTTATTACGGAACCTGAACAATATGGACCAACCGCAGTAAAAGTCGGTGTTGTTAATGGAGTAATATTTATAGTCATCGATGTTGTAATAGCACATTGTCCGGCAGTGGGAGTAAAAGTATAGGTAGTTGTAGCAGTATTATTTATTGCAGGAGACCATGTTCCAGTTACTGAGTTATTTGATGTTGTTGGCAATGCAGAAATGCTAGTTCCTGAACAATATGGTCCTACAGCTGTAAAAGTAGGAGTAACATTTGGATTAATAGTAATTCCCAATGTAGTTGTATTTGCACATTGTCCAGCACTTGGAGTAAAAGTATAAGTAGTTGTAGCTGTATTATTTATTGCAGGAGACCAAGATCCTGAAATACTGTTTGTTGATGTGGTTGGTAATGCAGAAATGCTTGCTCCTGAACAATATGGACCTACAGCATTAAATGTAGGGGTAACATTTGGATTTATTACAACATCTGTTGTAACAGGAGGACTTGTTTCGGTTCCAACTGTAATGACTAAACTATATGTTCCTGCATTAGCAGTAGTAACATTCGTTATGGTTGGGTTCATTGTTGTAGATGACCAACTGTTTGGTCCAGACCACATATAAGTAGCTCCTGCAACAGGATTTGAAACAGTTAATTGTAGAGTTTGACCTTCACATAATGGACCGTTATTCGTTATTGGTGGGGCAATAATACCACAATTTGTTGAACCAGCTCCACCTGTTTGACTAAATGAAATATTTGTAACAATATTTGCATAGTTTGTAATTAAAAGAACATATACTTCACCTGTTTG
>JAQVEY010000434.1 GCA_028697515.1 Bacteroidales bacterium
CTTCCAAGTGAAAGCCCAGACCTTACGTACATTTAGTGGAATGATAGTCAATCGTTGGGGCAGAACGGTATATACTTGGGAAAATTGGCAAGATTACGAAGCAGGCTGGGATGGAACATTAGATGGTAGTACCAAAGCATCTCCTGGAGTTTATTATTATATTATAAAAGCTGAAGGAATTGATGGAACACCTTATGATAAACAAGGAGTTTTACATTTAGTCAGCGAATAGAAAATTATATTATTTGATGGCTATTAAGTAAATAGCCATTTTTTTTATAGTATAGACAACGTTTTTGATTTGAAAATTGTCTTTAAAACAGTAAACAAATGACGGATAATGAAAAACTTATAAAGCAATGTCAAAAGAAGTCTTCTAAAGCTTTTGATGAACTTTATAGAAATTATTCAGCATTAGTTTACGGAATATGTTTAAGATATACTAAAGACAGACCAGAGGCGGAGGATTTAATGCAAGAATGTTTTATTAAACTCTTAAACAAGATTGGAGATTATGAATTTAAAGGTTCTTTTGAAGGTTGGTTACGAAGATTGACAGTTAATAATGCTATCAATTATATCAGATCAAAAAGGAATAATAATTTATCTGAAGATGTCAGCAATTATGAGATTCATAATGGTGATTTAGATAATGATATTATTAGTGAGATGAGTGCACATGAAATAATTAGCGTTATTAATAAGCTTCCGGACGGTTACAGAATGGTTTTTAACTTGCATGTAATTGAAGGATATAAGCATACTGAAATAGCAGAATTACTAGATATTAGTGATATAAACTGCAGGACTCAGTATAAAAAAGCAAGAGAAGCCTTAATGATTTTATTGAAGAAAAATAATGAGTGATTTTGACAACATATTAAAAAATAAACTAGAAAATTTCAGAGAAGTTCCATCTGCTGATGTTTTTAATAAAATTCGTGAGAACTATCCGAAAAGATCTTTTATTGACTTTATTAAATATAACAAGTATTATTTTATCGCAGTAATAACAGCATTGGTGTTGACAGGAATACTTATTTCTGTTATTGATAAAAAACATGAGAATGAAAAGTCTTTAGTAGCAAACAAAATCACTGATAATACGAATAATTCGGTTATTTCAAACAACAATTCTTCTGATAATGATTTACAGGACTTGTCTGAAAATAAATATTATGATAAAATTGTTGTATCCGAAAATTCTGAGAAAAAAAATCTGATGACAGAAGTCGAATACGAAAACATTAAAATATTTTTATCAAGCGACACGATTATTTGTGGAACTAAATTCGAAACAAACATAACAGGATCATTAGAATTCCTCGTTGTGCCTGATGATATATTTATATCAAAACATAATAACTTAACTGTTTTTGATTGCAAAAAATCTGGTAATTACATCATTAGATACGAGAGAAAATCTGATAATAAGATTTTAAGAGATAGTATGTTTGTTACATATAGAAACAATGGGATGGTTGACGTAAATCTTTCTCAAACTATTTTATGCCCAGGTGAGGATTTGATAGTATCTCTTAAAAACAATAGTTTAATTCCTGAATGGAGAAATAATGAATACAATATCAGTACAATTTCTGCGAATAAGTACGAGATAAGTGGACTTAAGCAAGGTATTAACTATGTAGTTTTTGAATTGTATGATGGCGAATGCAGATATAAATACGAAAAATCTGTCGAAGTAATTAGTACAATGAAATATAAACTTGTTTCTACTCCAAGTATATGCTCCAAGAGTAATGCTACTTTAACAATTTTGTCAGAAAATGTTGTCGCTTCTGCTTATACTCTGAATAATGAATACTCAAATAGTGATGGGGTGTTTAAAAATTTAGATCCAGGGATTTATAGTTTGACTATTAAGTATGGGAATGAATGTAAGATTTACGACACATTATTAATTCGTGACAGTCTTAATATCAGTCCATATTTTATTGCTGAAAGAGATTTGTTGAATAAAAACAAATACAGTTTCAGAAATTTGACAAAGCTCGATGATAAAGGATTTGAAAGAAATAATAATATTAGTTTTATTTGGAAGATAAATGGAACTGAAATTATTAATGGTGACAATCCTGTGTATGAATTTACAAAAGAAGGAGATAATACAGTTGAGTTAATAGCCTTAATTGACGAATCTTGTCAAAGTGTTTATTCTGAGACAATTTTTGTATCAATGTCAAATTTTAGAATTCCTAATATTTTTACACCAAACGGTGATGGAATTGGGGATGAGTTTAAAGTTGTTTATGAAGGTGAAATTAAGAATTACAAGATGACGATAATGAGTCGAATGGGAGAAATTGCTTTCGAAAGCAATAGTATTTCTGACTCATGGGACGGTAAAATTAATGGCAATAACGATGCGGCAGAAGGTCTTTATTACTACATAATACGAGGAGAGGATTCGTTCGGAAAAATTATTGAACAAAAAGGTGCATTACAACTTGTAAGACATTAAGAATTTGTTCATAGTTGTGTCAGTTAAAGAAAAAGGGCGGAATTTTCCGCCCTTTACTGTATTGTCAAATGTAGAATTCATCTAATGATTATTCATCGTCTTGCTCTGATTCATAAGCTTTGAGCAGTTGTTCCTGAACATCTGGTGGTACTTGCTGATATTCAA
>JAQVEY010000041.1 GCA_028697515.1 Bacteroidales bacterium
CCGTTACTTAACCGTTAATAAACGACTATGAGTTATAATCATCTGATATTCAACACTATACTGCTTATAGATTTTGTGCTATTTTTCAATTTTTTCACTAATTATTATCCGTTACTTAACCGTTAACAAACGACTATGAGTTATAATCGTCTGATATTCAACACGATACTGCTTACTGATTTTGTGTTATTTTTCAATTTTTTCTCCGCTCACATGTCCTTATTTGTTTTGTGGCTTTAATGGTCGAAAAATACCTTGAGCTAAAAACAAATACATCCCCGCTGATTGCTCGGATTTGTAATCCGAGTGCCTGTTTTATCAAAGGCACGGATTACAATTCCGCTCCAGCGGAAGAGCAACTCGTGCGGGAGGCAGTGGCGGGCTGGGATGTAGTGTACGGAGGAAATAAAATCAATTTAACCTTTCACACAAAATATCCTCAGGACTTTTCTCCACATAAGATGCAGGTAGAGGTTTAAAGTAATTACGTTTAACTCTAAAAATTCCATTTGACTTATTAAATTTAAGTTCGGTTAGCTGTCCTTCAGCAATGTATGGATGCTTTTTTTTGTCATAAGCAAGTATGGTTAGTTGTGGATTTTTATCAAGTACAACCTCATCAATCTGATAAATATTTGCTTTCCTTCTCTGAGCACGTGAGAGATACATTTCGCCGGGATATGTCTGACAAATATCAACAGATTTAAAACCACGAACCCTGATTTTAGGACCTTCTTTCTGGCACAAAACACCTACTGGTTTATCAATATTTATTCCGCCAAAAGAATTAAGTTCAAAAACATAGAATCTTTGTCCTTTATCTTCAGTGGACATCTTGCTGTCAATTTTCCTCCACACTTTTTCGCCTTTCTTATTTAATTCTTCAACATAAATTTTCATTTCTTCATCGAATTCTTTTCCTGACTCAATAGGTATTTTGTAAATAATTTTACGGTTTCCACCAGGAGTAAGTTCAACTGTATCAAGCATTGGTTTTACATATAACATTCCGGCAGAAGTTAAGCAGTTTCCATCATCGGTTTGCAGGCTACTATTATTATTTAATAGATCACAAACAGAATACACCTCGGTAATCTTGAAATCAATATCACTAATTTTAGTTGGGAAAAAAGTCCCTGCAAAAATAATAATCTGTGCACCACCGTTTGTATATATAATAGTATCATTTTCGAACTGACGATACAAATCATAAGAAGTTAATGTGTCTTGTTTTGTTGCTATTTCAGGAATATAAACGCGCATGTGTACACTTCGGTTTAACTGTAAATCAACACTATTATCGGCATTTAATAACGGACGGTTTTCGCCAAAATAATCATAAGTTATTCGATCCGACTCAAAGCCTTGTGCATTTAGATAATCAGCCACAGTTTTAACTCGATTTTCGGATAAAATCAGATTATCGGAAATATTTCCGCTCGAATCGGCTCTACCACTAAGACAGATTTTATAGTTTTTGTTATTAATTCCGCTTAGTAAACTATCAATAACCTGTTTCTGTGAGGTTTTAAGCTCGAATTTATCAATATCGAACAGTACGATTGCCTCCGATTTTATCTGAGCAAAAATATTCGATGTGGACAACAGTACAATACATAACGCTGTATTTAAGATTACAATTTTCATCTTGACATAATTTTATATTACAACAATTATTATATTTATATGCTTACGGTAACCCTAAACTCACTATTAGGGCTATTATTACTTTTGCAGTATGCTATTATTTAACGCAAATGCTTATAATAAAATTGTTAAAAAATTAAGTTTTTTTAGCTCACTCACAAATATGAAATAATCACAACCTCTTCGCTGCCTTTAGATTGCATCGTGTGACTTGATGCAATCGTGCGGCAGCGCCTATATTTGATTATTTTAACGGGATTCATACTGTTTAATCTCCTGCTTTTAGTATTTTTGAGAAATGAATTTGTTACAAAATAATATTATCCTGTCGTTGTTGAATTACTTACAAAAAAATAAGAATCTTATATTTTATATAATTCTAAGTATTTCTGTTATTTGCTTTCTGTATCTGAATTTTATTAACTGGCAAAGTGGTAAAATTTCGAATGGCGAAGTCGGCGTAAAGTATTGGCTGGATACAGAAAGATATATTGGCGGAGCTGACAAAATCATAAACGGCAATGATTTAACTGGCAGAGATTATCACTATACAGGTTATATGATGATTCTGGCTCTGATACAAATTCTGAATTTACCGTCTGAATCTATTGTTTTTATCCAAATTGCACTAGCTCTTTTTGCTGCATACTTGCTGTTTGATATAGGAAAATTACTAACGAAATCAAAAATTGCAGGTCTTTTTGCTGTTGCACTATTTTTATGTAATCCCTACATTGTTAAATGGCATTTGTATATTCTTACAGAATCTCTCTATACTTCTTTTGTAATTATTTCTTTTTGGTCTTTTGCAAAAGTTTTGACAACAAAGACATTGAAATATTATCTTATCTCTTTTGCAATTCTTATAATTACAATGTCTATTCGCCCAAACGGATGGATTTTACTCCCTGTCTATATTATAGTAGTGATTATTTCGTTAAAGATTTCATTTAAACACAAAATAATCAGCGGAATAAGTGTATTTGGAATATTTGTTTTATTGTTGTCAACTGTGCCAATCTTTAATAAAAACATTCAACTCACATCACCTGTTGACAATCTTCAAAAAGGTGTAACAGTATGGGGTCATGATGAACTAAACCTCGAAATGCCACAGGAACCAGAAATAGACAAAAGCAACTGGACTTCTGGATATGAGTATATTGTGAAACATCCCTGGCCTTCAATGAAACTTGCCATGGTTCGCTCTGGCTATACATTGATTCATATAAGACCTTTTCACTCACCAGAATATAAAATGAGGGTACTTTTTTGGATAATCCCGGCCTATATTCTTGCATTTATCGGTATATGGTATTACAGAAAAAACCAAATTTGTTTGGTAGGATTACTTATGATAATAGGTCATCTTTTGGTAATAGCATTAAGCTATGCCGAACATGATTCACGCTTTGATATTTATGTGTTACCTGTCTTTTATCTTCTTGCCGGAATAGGACTAGCATCAATTAAGAATTTCTTGAATCTCAAATGCAAAAAAATCAAATAGAATCTGAATAAAGAAATTAACATAAGCAATTTGATAAAACAGATGTAAATTGTCTTTTAATGAAAAGAAACGGACAATATTTGATATATATTTGCAAGTATGAAAAGAACTGACTGTAAAATATTAAAAAACAGAATTGTTTTGTATTTAACAATATTTGCTGTAACAGTTTTGTTATTTTCATGTCGTTCGACAAAACATGTTCCCGACGACAGATTTCTTTTATCAAAAGTAAGTTTTGACTGCGACAATTCAGAAATTGATATAGAAGAACTTGAGACTACATTGAAACAAAAACCTAATCGTAAAGCTCTTGGCATAAGATTCTATCTTATAATATATAATAGTGTAAATCCGGAAAAAGAAGCTGCTCGAGAGAAAAAAAGAAAAATTAAAGAAACTGAAATCAATAAGCGACGAGCTGCAAAAGGTAAAAGCCCTAAAGAAAAAATATACTTTACAAGGTGGTTAACAGGAATTGGTGAAGCACCGGTTATTTATGACGAATATGCAAAAGACAAAACTGTTTCGACTATAAAATCATATTTGCATGCCCAATCATATTACGAGGCCGAGATAACAGTTCTTGAAAATACCAAAAAGAAAAAGAAATCGCTGACTTATCAAATTAAGACTGGTAAACCATTTATAATAACACATATAAATTATGACATTGGCGATCCTTTCGTCAATGAACTGGTCATGCTTGATACAACTAACTCACTTATAAGAACAAATTCGAAATTTAACACAGACAATCTCCAAACTGAAAGAGAAAGACTGGTTAGAATGTTAAAGTCGAACGGATACTATTATTTTTCAATTAATAATATCCATTATTATGCAGATACTACGATTAATCGTTACGAAACAGAATTAACCCTGACAATAAAAAAATCTTTCAGTGAGGACAATGTTCCGGAAACCCAGAATTTCATTTCACAAATTGTTAGAAATGTATATGTTTATGCAGATTACAATGCTCAACTTGCAATAGCAAATCCCACAGAATACTACGGAAGTATGGATACCCTTGAAGTAGATGGTCTTAAAATTATATATAGAAATGCTTTAAAAATAAAACCTTCGATATTTCTTCAATCGTGTTTTATTAAACCCGGCGACAGATATAATATTGTTAATGTAGAAAAAACACACAGCCATCTGTCGAACCTAAAACAGTTTAAACTAATAAATATTAAATTTAATGCTTCAGAAGATGTTTTTTTGGATACTCAAAAAGAAAAATTCTTAGATGCACATATTTATCTTACGCCATTGATAAAACAATCATACTCACTTGAACTTGAAGGCAATAACACCTCGGGAAATCTTGGTATGGCCGGTGTCGTTTCTTATCATAATAAAAATCTTATTAAAGGGGCTCAGATTTTCTCGGTAAAAGGGAGTTTGTCATTTCAGACAATTAAAGCAGCCGAGGAAGAAGAAGAATTAAGAACAAAATTCTTCAACACTTTAGAATATGGGGGAGAATTAAAACTTAATATTCCAAAGTTAATGATTCCGTTTTATGAAAATTATGACTTTGTAAAAAATCATAATCCCAAAACTCAAATATCAACATCGTTCAGCTATCAACAAAGGCCTGACTACACCAGATCTATTGCAAATGCAAGCTTTGGTTATTTTTGGAAGGGGGCTAAAAATAAAAACATAACACATTATTTCAATCCTATTGAGTTGTATTCTGTTAAAATATTTGATTTTAATCCCGAATTTCAACAACAAATACAAAACCTATATATTAAATACTCATACGAAGATCAATTGCTTTCGGTAATTAGTTACGATTTGATGTTTAACAATCAAAGCCTTACTAAATCAAAAAGTTTTTCATATTTATGGTTTAATATTGAAACAAGTGGTAATATTCCAAATGCTGTATATTCCTTAGCCGGAATAGAGCCTGTTGATGGCTCATACAAGTTTATGGGAGTGGAATTTGCTCAATTTGTTAAAACTGATATTGATTATCGCTACTATCAAGTATTTGACGAAAATAGAAGTCTTGTTTACAGAGGGTTTTTTGGAATAGGAGTCCCATATGGTAATTCGACAAAAGGTTTGCCATTTATAAAAAAATACTTTATAGGTGGAGCAAATGATATAAGAGCCTGGAAGGTAAGATCAATTGGTCCGGGTTCATATAATAATCCAAATATCAGCTATGACCAAATAGCAGATATGAAAGTAATGTTTAATCTGGAATATCGTTTTAAGCTTGTTTCTTTCGTTAACGGAGCTGTTTTCCTCGATGCAGGTAATATATGGGCAATAGACAAAAACGATAACAGAGCCGGAGCTCTTTTTGACTGGTACCGATTTTACAGAGAAATTGCAATTGGCACAGGTTTCGGAACAAGAATTGACCTTTCTTTCTTTATTATCAGATTTGATTTCGGTATTCCATTGTACGACCCATCCTCTCCTCTTGGACAAAGATGGCTTGGAACTTTCGAAACTTTCGAATTTAGCGATTTTACTTTTAACTTTGGTATAGGTTATCCTTTTTAATTTGAAATCAATGAAAAAACATCTTTTAATATTATTGTTTATTCTTATAAGCGTTTACACAATAGCACAACAAAAAAAATCTATTTTTATTGGAATAAATCCATCTGTAACTATTGAACAATCATATCCCAGAGGATGTTTCGATATTAATGTTTTTCCTTTAGTACTAGAATACAACATAGCAAAAAACCTAGATATAAGAGGAATATGTTTATTGAATTATGGAATAAGGAGGTTTCATTCCACTTTAATTAACATAGGTGCAGAAATAACTGTCCCATATTATTTAAGATTTTCAAATTCATCTCCACAAACCCCATCAGGTTTTTTTGTTGCATTAGGCTCTGCGTTTACAAGAAATATTTATTATAAGCATAAAAGTGTATCTGTTTTCCTTGAGCCCGGATATAATTTCTTATTGAATGACAATTTTTCTCTGATAGTTGACTTGCAATACGGAAGAACATTTTTTTTGTATGATGACGGTCATAATATAAGTGGTAACCATTTCGGAGTAAAATTTATACTCGGCTGGTGGGTTAAATGATTTTCAAGATTTCGTTCCAACACTCTGAGTTTTGAGAAGGCTAAGGTATCTTTACTTCTGATTCTAGCATTATCATACTGTTCGTAATTCGTTTGTTCGAATATTCGATTGCTCTGACTTCGAAATTCAAGGCTAAGGCTAAGGCTGAGGCTAAGGTATTTTCACTTCTGGTTCTTGCATTATCATACTGTTCGTACTTCGTCTTTTCGATTGTTCGTTGTTCGATTGTTCGTTTGTCCCGAGCCATAGGCTCGTGCCCCGTAAACGAGGGTTTAGAAAGATCCTCGTTAAAACAAGAAATTGCTATGCATGCTTTTTTAACGAGTCTGCTATTGAAGAAATTGAAATTATAATACTTGTAATTGCAATTTCTGATTTAACGGGATTCTGACTTCAAAATTCAAGGCTGAGACTGAGGCTAAGGTATTTACACTTCTGGTTCTAAAGTTATGACGCTATTCTTCACTCCAACGCGAGTGCTTCGATAGACTCATCAACAAACTCTCGCTGGAGTTTTGGAAGTTTTAATTATATGATTTTTCTTATATCATTTTCTCCGGCTTTTGAATAGAACTCATAATTGCCATCCAAAAACAATTCATGCAAAGGAGCAAGTCTTAAAACCACATCATCTTCGTAACGACCGTACTTTTCTGATTGAGAATGAAAAATAATTTTATGTCCTATTTTTGTGATTCTACCTCCCCCATTAACAGATATTCCTTTTTTATGTGCTTTAAATTTTATTTGTGCATCTGCAAAAATTTCTGAGTGCAAATTCGGTAATGCAAATCCAAAATGAATTGCAAATGGTTTGCCTGTTTCAATGTCAGAAACGACAATAAATTTCAAATCGCGTAAATATTTATCTAAATTTTCTGAAGTCATAATAGTGTAAAAATAAAAAAAACTGTGAAAGAATATTCCACAGTTTTAGATTTTAGCATTAAGTTTATTATTTAAAAAGAGCATTAAACTCCTCCATACTTACTTCTTTATCATCAAGTTTAACGACTTCGGCAATATAGTCAACGACTTTTTCTTCTATTTCCTGTTCGTACAGTTTGTTGGCTTCTGCTTCTTTTTCGAGCATCTCTTTAGCATATTTATCTAAATATTCGTCAGGAATATAAGATAAGCCATACTGGCTAAATTGAGCTAAAAGCTGCTGTTTTGCTGCTTTTGTTAAATCTTCTTCAGTTACTTTTAATTCGTTTTCTTTAGCTATTTTATTTTTAATTAGAGTCCATTTTAAATCTTCAATAAAACGCACAAATTCATTTGCTATCTGCTCATCAGTGATGTCTTTATTCGAAACTTTTAGCCAACGTTTAAGAAATTCTTCAGGTAAATTAAAATCTGATTTCTTTATCAATTTTTCTTTAAAATCAATTAGTAACTTATATTTCGTTTCACGGCTAAAAGAAGCTTTAATATCTTCAATAACTCTATTTCTGAACTCCTTTTCATCTTTAACAGCATTTTCGCCAAAACAGTTATTATAGAACTCCTGATTCATTTCAGCTTCTTTAAATTCTTTAACCTCTTTAACTGTCATTCTAAACATTGAATCAAGTTTTTCGGCTTCTTCTTTTTTAATTTTCAAAATAGAAGATATTTCAGTATCATTTGGCAGTGCCTTTTTCAAATCAATATCAACCACATCATTTTTAGTTAATCCCAGCAGTGTTTTTTTAATTTTCTTATCGTTGATAACTTTTATTGATATAGTAGTTTCATCTGTACTTATTCCGTTTTCAACAATTTCGCCTTGTTTATCAATTTCAATTAAACTTACACTAAGCATAGAATTTTCTTCAGATTTTTCAATCTCCTCAAATTTGCCAAATCTTTGCTTATAACCATTAACATATTTGTCAATCATTTCATCATCAACCTTAATCGAGTATCTGTTAAACTTGTCTTTCTTAGTAAGTTTTATTTCAAATTCAGGTGCAATAGCAATATCAAAAATAAAGCTGTAATTATCTTGTTTTCCCCAGTCAATTTGTTCTTGAGATTCACTAGGTAATGGATCTCCTAAAATATTTAGTTTCTCATTTACCATATAATCAGACAAAGACTTAGACACAGTTTTATTCAATTCTTCAGCAATAATAGCATTGCCATACATTTTTTTAATTAAGCCTGAAGGCACATTTCCTGGTCTGAATCCTGGGATAACAGCTTTGCGACGATATTCTTTCAATGTTTTTTCAACGCTTTCTTCAATATCCGAATTTTTAATATTAACAGTAAGAGTTGCATTTAACTCGTCAATTTGATTTTTAACAACTTCCATCAAACAGTATTTTTTAATAATTACTAAACTTCAAAAGTCAAAAGACCGCATTTATCCCGATAAAGAAATTCCTGCGGTCGTTGTGCGGGTGAAGGGACTCGAACCCCCATGCCTCGCGGCACCAGATCCTAAGTCTGGCGCGTCTACCAATTTCGCCACACCCGCAAAATTGAGGTGCAAAGATACATATCTTTTTTTAATTAAAAAGGTTTTTCTATTATTTTTAATAAGCCGAATTATGATAGTGCTCATATTGTAATCATCTATTTTGTATATTTGGATTTTGTAACAATTTATAGAGATGAAAAATATTTCAGTTAGCTTAGTTTTATTCTTTATTATTAGCCTTAATGGATATTCGCAACACTTTAGATATAACCAACCAATATCAGACACAAATTTGATAATTTTTGCTGATACTATTAACTATTTTGTTACAGATTCTTTTGAACATAATGTTGGATTTGTTCCTCAAAACCATGCACAATTAACGAAATACTTTAAATATATTGGAAAAGATAATATTCATATCGAAAAGTCATGGACGGGAGATCCGCATTATATTTGTGGATATGACAAAGATGAGAAATTGATTTCGGGTAAGATATACTCATTCGAAGTCTGTTTTAGCCAAATATCACGACCTGGACGTTTCAATAAAAAAATGGGGTTTAGGATGTCTAACGATAGTATCGTAACTTTTCAGTTTAATGGAACAGTAATATCAGAAAATGTGGAAGATTATCAATACTTCGGAGAATTTTACAGAGGATTTGCACCTGCCCAATATATGGGAAACTGGATAATTGTTGATTATACTTTCCAAAAGATTATTGATATTCCTTATGATTGTTTAACGGAAATGATTTATCCTGACACAATAATGAGAGTTGTTGGTTTTTCGGAAGACCTTATGCCAATTATAAATAAAAATGATAAAATTGGTTTTGTAAATAGACTTGGTAAGATTGTAATTCCATGTCTTTTTACTTCGGTTGACAGATTTAGCGAGGGTTTATGCTTTGTGTCAAAATCGGAAAACTTAGAAGATTGTTTTGTAATAAACAATATAGGAGAAACTGTTATAAAGGGACCATTCGAAGCTTTTGTAGGAAAGTTCATTGATGGAAAAGCAAATGTAATAATAGATGGTTATGTAGTAGAAATAGACCGCAATGGAGCTATAATTAAATATCTATATAATCATCCTTATATCAGCGAATAGATTTTTATTTGTAAACATTCCCATTATTCGGCGAAATAATTCTAAAAAACAGATTACAAATCATTGTTGTCCGAGATAAATTTTGAAAATGCATGGGGCATAGAGCATGGGGCATGGGGCTCAAATAGTCGTGAACTGTACCTTTTTGCTAAATATAGCATTATACTAAATTTTTGAACTGCAGAATATCAACCTGAGCACTAACAGCCCCATGCTCTGTGCCCCATGCACGATGCCTATTTTAATGATATTTGCTTTTTGGGCAGCTAAATAATTACAAATAAACATTAATTTTATGCCACAGATTCACAGATTTTCCGATGATTTTAATTAATTGCCACTTCTAATAATTAAAACAGATTATTCACAGAAAGATTTTTATCGGACAATTGTGATTACAAATTATTACCAATTTTTATCCCGACATAAATTGTTCTTGGTTGAGATGGACCGTAAATATAAGAAGGATCTCTATCAGCTCCTATATCAAAATCGTTCTGATAACTGTTAAATATATTCTTTATCCCACCAAACAATTGCAATTTTGCCCCATTTAGTTTTATATTGTATTTGATTTTTAGCCCCAAATCGAAAAATGACTTTGAGACCCTTAATTCTCCAACTTCAGGATTTGTCAAAGAACTTCCAAAATACGGAACTAACATTTTACCTGTGTATGTACATGTTGATGATACACCAAATTTTTTAGAATTATAGTCTATAGTTAAATATCCATAGTTATCCGGAGTACGGAAGAAACGCTTTTCATTAAACTCTTGTGCTTCTTCATACAAACTCTGCTGAAAAGTCATACCAGACCTGAAAATAAGTTTTTCGGAAGGAAATATATTCAATTCGAGATTTACACCCTTTACAGTTGCTCCCGTCTCCGAATTTATCCTAGTATAAATAACCATTCCATTTTCATCAGGGACACCATACTCGTTGACAAAAGGATTATTTAAAATAGTATAAAACCCTTCTGTAAGAAAACTAATATTAATCTTATTAAATGACTTCTTAAAATCAAATGAAGCCGAAATACTGTGACTTGTTTCCTGCACAAGATTTTCATCGTTTCTATGTATTACCTGTCTCGATCCTGAAGTTTCGATATGTAAATCTTCATCGAAAACTTGTGGCGCACGAAATCCTTGTGAGTAGCCGATTCTAGTTTGTATATATTCAGTAATATCGTATAAAACATTTAGTCTAGGACTAAAGACATTTCCTGTTTTGTTATTATTTACATCCTCAATATTACTAACTAAATAATTATCGTAACGACCACCCACACTTAATTTCAATCTATTAAATTTATAATCATATTGTGCATAAACGCCTAAAGTATTCAAATACTGATTTGCAATAATTGTATTTTGAGTCAGAGGGATACTAACAATTTCATTATCCACAATTACAGCGTTATCAATATCTGGATAACCAAGT
>JAQVEY010000042.1 GCA_028697515.1 Bacteroidales bacterium
AATTTTGTAATATTTAATAAGCCTTCATCAACCATTGCCAGTGTATATGTCATTGGCTTTCCACTTTTCTCTCTAACTTGAATAACTACCTTGCTTTCGGCTAGTAATTCGTCCTGCATTTTAATTATTGGATAAAGGTGTGTTGCTGGGTCTTCAACTAGAATAGGAATTATTCCATACATTCTTATTGGAAGATCATTACCTGTTTTTGAGTGTTTCTGAATATAACTAACATTTACATATACATTTGGAGCCATTTCGGATGTAGCTTCAAAATTTATTTCAAGATTATTTCCGTTAGATTCTACCCAGAATGTTTTAAGAATAGTAAATGAATTTTCTATGCTAACTAGTGCTTTACCACTTCCGCATGGAATATCAATTTTCACATTTTCTCCAACATTATAATTTTCTTTATCCGAAGTTAAGTTTAGTTTATCAATTGCTTCATATTCAGTTGATCCTGAACTAGCATAGTTGCTTGCGTAAACCCTCTGCGAGCTTGTATGACCGTCTTTTAAATCCTTAACTACAATCAGATAATCTCCATCTTCTTCAAATATCAATTTGTCTGAAATCTTTCCATTTATACATTTCAGCGTCTTTCTACTTATGGCATTATTATAATTGGCAGTTATATAATCAGCTCCGTCATATTGATAATCATACCACCACGAATATTCAATCATATAAATTGATAATTCGAGTTGTCTTTCATCTGTGGCAAGTTTTTGCTCGCGATTAACGGCAACAATATCGAGATTGAGTTCTTTATTAATAGGAAAGCTGTATGAATATTTATCACGTTCACGAATCTTGATTCCTATAAATGCTTTGTATGGGTAATAAACTACATTTGTCTCTCCGATACTAAATTCTCCACTTTTCTCAAAAACTTTTGTGGTAAGTGTTGCATTTAATACTCCGGGGGCATTCTTAACTTTATCAAACTTAACCGGAGTCTTAATTTCTCCATTATTATCAGTTTTAGCAGTCAATAAACTTTGAGTTGTAAAATCAAATGAATTCATCTGATTATAAAAGTTGTATTCTTTATATTTATCAAATGGAATGTATTTTTCGGATAGATTTATTGACACCTCTGCGTTTAAATCAACAGCATCTGCCCCGTGCAGCCAAGTTGCTTTTATAAGAGCATTAACAGTTCCGTCACCTGTCAGGTATCCTTTGTCTAGACTAAGATCTATATTTAATCTGTTTGGTCTTATTGTTTCAACCATCAGGCTTTTAGTGAAAACTTTACCTCCAATGGTAAATTTTGCATAATAATAACCTGTTGGATCATTTTTTTCTGTTTTAAATTTAAAAACATGAAATCCCTTTTCATTCTTTTTCTGTACTTCGTGATAAATTTCTTGATTTTTTGGATTATTAACTTGGAAAACAATTGGATGCCCAGTTGGAATCGGGTCCATGAGTTCATTTAGAATAAAACCTACATAAATTGAATCACCCGGTCGCCATACGCCTCTTTCAGTATAAATAAAAGCTTTTGTTCCATCTTGCGAGTACTCTCCTGAAACATCAAATCCACTTGTACTAAGTGATCCATATTCTTCTAATTTAAGATATGATTTCTGATTATTATAACTCGCTACAACAAAATAAGCTTTATCGTTAGCTGGAATTTCTATAACAGATTTTCCTTCATAATCAGTACTTGAGGTTCCAATAACCTGTTGCTGATAATTATAAACTTCGACCTTTGCCGAACCTATAGGCTCAGCGGTAAGAAGATTTGTTACAAATGTATAGATTTTGTCATCTTTTCCTTTTTTGCAAATCATTCCGATATCAGATGCTAATAGATTGAACTTTATTGAACGTCTGTATCCATAATAGTTGTTATTGCATGGGTCGTCATATGCACTATAACTACTCGAACTGTAATTATAGTAATCATATTCGTCATAGCCATATTCATAATTGTCATAGCCATATTCGTCATATCCATAGTCATCATAGTAATAATCCTCATAATAGTAGTCATCATCTCCTTCGTAACCGTAATTACCTGTGTATGAATAATCTGTAAACCAATTCCATATTCTTCCATCGTTTAGTTCTATAAGATTATTAACAGGACTTGTTATATTATTTTCATCTTCGTTGGCGCAAGGGTATATAGCATTTTCTTTACGGAAGCCGATTTCGATTCGATAGATTGCTCCGGGGTCTGTTTCAATAATGTCACTCAAATTTAAATAAAATGTATTCCATTCGCCGAAATCTTCTACATCTGTTTGTTCCAGGCTGATGGTTTTGTTCTTTACAACTTTACCTACACGATTTAAATTGTAGCCACCTCCAAGAGAATTATCCTGCAAAAACTGTAGAATATTGTTCTCAAAAATCTTAATTATTCTGACATCAACAGCTTTAATATTAACAGCTTTGAAAGATACAACTTGTCCTTCTGATGTTGTTGGAATAATTACACCGGTTTCGCTGAGACTAAGTTCAGGTTTACGCATTGCAAAATTAATACGATCGGTAACACCTGCATCTAAATTCTTGTTATGGATATTTACAACTGATTTCGAGATTTTTAAGTTATATGTTTTTGTCAGATTCTCTGTAGGTATAACTTTAACATTATTATCAACAATTATATATTTAAGATTATATACGTCCGATAAAGAAATAAGCCCTTCAAGTAGTTGGTCTTCTTTAACAGGATCGGAAAAAATTATATTTATATATTGTTCGGGAAATTGGTTAACTTGAATGTCTAATACGCAAAACTCATCTAGGGGTGGTACTTTTAATTCCGTTTCTCCATAACTTTTTGAGTTAATAGGTGTCCCATCATATTTTATTCTTAAAGTTTGGTCTTTTGTACCACGAGTAATATTTTTTATTGAGAAAACATATTCTAATTCAGATGATTTTTCTATTTCAATGTTTAAGTCATCTCCGCTAATAGATGCAGAAAGACATTTTTTTAAATCTTCAATATTCTCCGAATCGTTTAGTTTTATTTTTCCAAAGACATCTTGCTTTTTGAAATCCTGCCTATCAGTAGTAGTAATTCTGTCAATTTGAACATTAAGAATCTGATGTTTTGTTTGAACTCTAAAAATAAACTCTTGTGTAGATTTATCAATATCACTATTTAGTTTTTCAAGATTAACAGTAATAATGTATGTCTTACCTGATTCCAATGGTTTGTCAGGTTTAAATTCAATTATATTATTATCTTTCCAACTTACTGTCCCTTTAACTTTTGGATAAACTTCAATAATATTTGTTTTTTTCTTGTCAATAGAGCTGAAAAATTGATCTGTTAACTGTATTGCAATTACATCATTTTTCGAAATTACTTCTCCAGTATAGGCAGTAATATATTCTTTAAAAAGTTCAGGATTAGATAATTTGAATTTTTTTTCGCCTCTAAACATGCTGATTACAACAATTAAGATAGTTGCAGCCAATGCAGCACCACTAATCCAGTAAATAATTTTGGTGTTTTTCATTATAGATAAATTATGGGTTTATACTATTACAAACATAAAAAATTTAAAACGAATAGTGGAGTTAATTAAGTATTTAAAACAGTTAAAAATAAAAAAGATATTAACGATTGTTAATATCTTTATAATTTCAATATAAAAAACAAAAATTATTCTTAGTCTTTACTTATTTTAATAGTAATTCCTGTTTTTTCGCTAAATCCAACGGTTATTGTATCGCCTGTCGATATTTCAGCTTTAATAATAGTTTCGGCCATAGCGTCTTCAACATATTTTTGAAGAGCTCTTTTAAGTGGTCTTGCTCCAAATTTTGGATCAAAACCTCTTTCCGCAATATAGCTTTTTGCGGCAGGGGTGAGTTTAATAAAATAACCTAATTCTTTAACTGTATTATATAAACCTTTTAGTTCAATATCAATTATTTTGAATATGTCTTCTTTAGAAAGGGAATTAAACAAAACGACATCATCGATACGATTAAGAAATTCTGGGGCAAAAGCTTTTTTTAAGGCTGCCTCGATAATGCTTTTATTATTAGCATCAATACTTGTTTTTCTTGCATTAGTATCAAAACCAACTCCTTTGCCATATTCTGAGAGTTGTCTGGTACCTATGTTAGATGTCATTATGACAATAGAATTTCTGAAGTCAATTCTTCTGCCTAGGCTATCAGTTAGTCTTCCTTCATCTAAGACCTGAAGCAAAATATGAAATACGTCTGGATGAGCTTTTTCTATTTCGTCCAATAGCACAACAGAATAGGGTTTACGTCTGACTTTTTCGGTAAGCTGTCCGCCTTCTTCATATCCCACATAACCGGGAGGTGCTCCAACTAAACGCGAAACCGAAAATTTTTCCATGTATTCGCTCATGTCAATTCTAATCAGTGCATCTTCGGTGTCGAACAGATATTTAGCCAAAACTTTAGCCAACTGAGTTTTTCCAACACCGGTAGGACCTAAAAATACAAATGTGCCAATAGGCTTATTAGGGTCTTTTAATCCTGCACGGTTACGTTGAATCGCTTGGACTACTTTTTTAATTGCATTTTCTTGACCGATTACACTACCTGCCAGCTCTGACTCCATTTGTAACAATCTGTTTCCTTCAGTTTGAGCTATTCTTCTAACAGGTACACCAGTCATCATTGCAACTACTTCAGCAACATTTTCTTCATCAACGGTTTCGCGACGTTCACTAATTTCTTTTATCCACTGATCTTTTGCAAGTTCAATAGCATTTTCAACTTCTCTCTCTTTGTCTCGCATAGAAGCGGCTTTTTCAAACTGCTGGTCTTTCACAGCTTTTAGCTTCATATTACGTGCATTCTGAAGATCTTCTTCTAGTTTAATAATTTTATTTGGTACCGATGCAGTTGAAATATGAACTCTTGAGCCGGCTTCATCAAGAGCATCAATAGCCTTATCGGGTAATGCCCTGTCGCTAACGTAACGCATGGTCAGTTTAACACATGCTTCTAGTGCTTTATCAGTATATGTAACCTTATGATGATCTTCGTATTTTTCCTTAATTTTATGAAGAATCATTAATGTTTCATCTGGACTTGTTGCTTCAACCATTACTTTTTGAAAACGACGTTCTAAAGCTCCGTCTTTTTCAATGTTTTGCCTATATTCGTCCAGAGTTGTTGCACCAATACATTGAATTTCGCCTCTAGCTAATGCAGGCTTTAACATATTTGCAGCATCAAGTGAACCTGTAGTTCCACCTGCTCCAACAATAGTATGAATTTCGTCAATAAATAATATTACATCATTTGCTTTTACTAATTCATCAATTACAGCCTTCATTCTTTCTTCAAATTGCCCACGATATTTTGTTCCTGCAACTATTGAAGCCATATCAAGAGTGATTACCCTCTTGTCAAAAAGCAAATGCGATACTTTTTTTTGTATTATTCTTGCAGCAAGACCTTCAACAATAGCAGATTTTCCTACACCAGGTTCACCTATTAAAACAGGATTGTTCTTTTTCCTTCTTGATAATATCTGAGAAATACGCTCTATTTCTGTATCTCTTCCCACAATTGGGTCAAGTTTTCCTTCGTCTACAGCTTTTGTTAGATCGACACCAAAACTATCGAGTACAGGAGTATCCGATTTAGATTTGCTAACAGTTCGTCTTGATGCACCTGGATCTGCTGATGAATTTCCATATGGCCCTGAACCCGAATCTTCGTTTTCTTCGTCGTCGTCATCATCAGAAGAGGCAGAACCCGTAAACTCATTCATTTCCATACTCATTTTTACCATATCATATTCAATACTGAATTCATCCAACAGTTGTGAAAAGCGGCTTGGTACTTTAAGTATTGCAAGAAGTAAATGACCTGTATTTATTTCGTCTGAATTCAGGGATATTGCTTCTGAGTACATGAATTTCTGAATTCTCTCGGTAGTTTTTGTAGGAACCACTTTGTCCATATCATCCATAGTTAGCTCGTTGTTTAGATTCTTTACGTGAGCTTCTATTTTTTCCTTTAACTCATGGATATTTATGTCTAATTCTTTTAAAATATCTACAGCTTCGCAAGAAGATTCGCGTAAAATCCCAAGAAAAAGATGTTCAGGCCCTAAATAATCATTACCAAGCCTTATGGCTTCCTCTTTACTGTATTGAATAACATCAAGTAATGACTGAGAAAATTTTCTTTTCATATATATTATCTAATTCAACTTTAAAAATATAAAACTATTTATTACAAACGAATAAATGCTCTATTATTTTACAAAATTACTAATAATTTTGTTAATATAGATATCTGAAAAGGATAGAAGCTTGGTTTTTGAACAGATTTAATTTCGGATAAATGTATTTTAGTTGGAAATACTGCTCCGCAAATTAACTTACACAATTAAGATAGTGTAAAATAGACAAATTTTTATAAACATAAATTGTTGAAAAGTAAGCTTAATATTAAAAAATTAAACAAAAGAAAAGTACTATTTTAGTGAACTTTTTAAAAAATACACAAAAGGTTGAATTATAGTGAAATAGAAATTTAAAATCAAAGGATTATGTCGGAAGAAGGAAGAGGATCAAGAATCCTTGCGATAAATATCGAGGATGAAATGAAGTCAGCTTACATTGATTATTCAATGTCTGTTATAGTATCAAGAGCATTACCTGATGTACGTGATGGATTGAAACCGGTACAGAGAAGAATTTTGTATGGTATGTCAGAATTAGGACTATTATCAAATAAAACATATAAAAAGTCTGCTAGAATTGTGGGTGAGGTTTTAGGTAAGTATCACCCTCATGGCGATTCTTCAGTTTACATGGCTATGGTGCGTATGGCTCAGGAATGGTCATTAAGATATATGTTAGTTGACGGACAAGGAAACTTTGGCTCTGTTGATGGTGATAGTCCTGCTGCAATGCGTTATACTGAAGCTAAAATGGCAAAAATCGCTGATGAAATTCTTGCAGATATTGATAAAGAAACAGTGGATTTTCAATTGAATTTTGATGATTCTCTAGAGGAACCTACTGTTATGCCAACAAAACTACCAAATTTGTTAATAAATGGAGCGAGTGGAATTGCTGTTGGTATGGCAACTAATATGGCTCCTCATAATTTGGGCCAGACTATTGACGGTATTGTTGCATATATAGATAATGATCAAATTACTGCTACTGAACTAGGTCAGATAATACAGGCTCCCGATTTTCCAACAGGAGGTATTATTTATGGTATGGAAGGCGTTAGAGAAGCTTTTGAAACAGGCAGAGGACGAGTTGTTATTAGATCCAAGGCAGAAATTGAAGTAGTTGATAATGGTCGTGAAAGAATTATTGTAACCGAAATTCCATATATGGTCAATAAGGCTGAATTGATTATGAAAATAGCCGATCTGATTAATGAAAAGAAAATAGATGGAATTTCTAATATCAACGATGAGTCTGATCGAACCGGAATGAGGATTGTCATTGATATTAAGCGTGATGCTGTGGCTAATGTCGTACTAAATAAGCTATATAAATATACTGCCTTACAATCATCATTCAGCATAAATAACATCGCCTTAGTAAAAGGGCGTCCTATGATGTTAAATATCAGGGATTTAGTTAAATACTTTGTTGAACACAGACATGAAATTGTAGTAAGACGTACACAATTTGAACTCAAAAAAGCTGAAGAACGTGCACATATCCTCGAAGGACTTATTATTGCCAGTGACAATATTGATGAAGTTATTAAAATAATTAGAGCTTCAGAAAATCCAGATCAGGCAAGAGAAGGTTTGATGGAAAGATTTAATTTGTCAGAGATTCAGTCAAGAGCTATTGTAGAAATGAGATTGAGACAGTTGACAGGACTGGAACAAGATAAATTAAGAGCAGAGTATTCTGAAATTCTTGAGAAAATTGCACACTATAAAGAAATTTTAAATAATCTGAGTTTACGAATGCAGATTATTAAAGAGGAAATGCTTGAAATAAAAGAGAAATATGCTGATAAACGTAGAACAGAAATAGTTTATGCATCTGAAGAATTAAATCCAGAAGATTTTTATGCAGACGAAGAGGTGATAATCACAATTTCTCATTTGGGATACATCAAGCGTACTGCACTGACTGAGTTCCGTGCTCAAAATAGGGGAGGTGTCGGCTCAAAAGGTTCTACAACACGTGAAGAAGATTTTATTGAACATATGTTTGTTGCTACAATGCACAATTATTTGCTTCTCTTCACTAAAAATGGTAAATGTTATTGGCTAAAAGTTTACGAAATTCCAGAAGGCTCAAGAACTTCAAAAGGAAGAGCAATACAGAATGTAATTAATATTGAACCTGATGACGAAGTTAAAGCTTTCATGAATGTTGTTTCTTTAAGTGACTCTGAATACATTAATAATTCCTATATTATTATGTGTACTAAAAACGGAATATTTAAGAAGACAAAACTGGAACAATATTCTCGTCCTCGTCAAAATGGTGTATTTGCAATAAATGTACGTGAAGGTGACAGTTTGTTAACAGCTAATTTGATTGAAGAAAAACCAGGTGATGCACCTGTCAATATTATTATTGGAGCACGAAATGGTAAAGTCATCAGATTCCCACATAATTTAGTCAGACCAATTGGGCGCACAGCAACAGGTGTGAAGGGAATGACACTTCAAGATGACGATGTCGTAATAGGTATGATTACCGTAAGACCAGATCAGGATATTCTTGTTGTTTCTGAACATGGCTATGGAAAACGTTCTAAAACTGAAGATTACAGAATTACAAACAGAGGAGGTAAAGGTGTTAAAACAATAAATATTACGGATAAAACCGGAAAACTTATTGATGTAAGTGCAGTTACGGATGATGACCATTTGATTATTACAAACAAATCTGGAATTACCTTGCGTTTAGCCGTTGAGTCTCTTCGTTTAATGGGAAGAGCTACTCAAGGTGTACGTTTAATCAATCTTAAAGATGATGATTCAATCGCTTCAGTTGCCAAAATAGAAAATGGCGCTTTGGAGGAAAAGAACGGTAATAATGGTTTAAATGACGATATTACAGAAATTGGAGAAAGCTTAATAGATAATGAAAATGCAGATAATACAGATAATAATAATTTGGAGGATTAGAATTATTGGCAAAGTGTTTGTATATTTGCTGTCGAATTTTTAAAATTGATAATTTAAAAGTATTATTATGAAAAAGTTAAGTGTTATATTTTTAATGTGTGCATTGAGTTTTTCTGTTTTCGCTCAGAAAAATGCAGTTACAAGTGCGTGGAGTTATTTAAAAGACGGATTTCTAGATGATGCAAAAAAATCTATTGACAAAGCCGAAGCCCATGCAGACACAAAAGATTGGTATAAGACATATTATTTTAAAGGTCAGATTTATCAGGAAATAGGAATATCTGAAAAACCTAAATACAAATCTTTATGTACAGATTGCCTTGATATCGCCTATGAGGCTTATATGAAAGCAATTAAAATGAATTTCAAAAATCCAGATCACAAAAATCTCGATCTAACTACCGAATTAGGGTTGATGCAATTCCTTACGATTTTGAATGAAGCAAATGAAAAGAATTATGAAGATACAGAAGCTCTGTATGATATTATTTTAAATAGATTTCCTGCTCTATCAAATGCATTTATCAATCAAGGTGTAACAAAGTATCAGGCAAATGATTTCGAAGGTGCTTATACAAATTTTGAAAAAGCCGTTATGATTGCAACATTATCATTCAAAGCAGATACTCAATTGTATTATTTTACTTCGCTGGCTGCTATGAAAGCACAAAAGTTTGAAGAAGCTGTTCAATTGAACAAACTTTTGATCGATATGAAATTTGGTGCTGATGACGACGAAAGAGTTAGTATTTATCTAAATCAAGCAATTGCATACAGACAAATTGGTGATACAGCAAATATGTTGACCACCCTTGAAAATGGGATTAAGGCTTATCCAAATGCAAACTATCCTCTGGTTATAGAAACATTTAACTATTATGTTAATCAGGGTGAAAATGAAAAAGCTTTTGAATATATCAATATGGCAATAGTTAAAAATCCAAACGATGCACAGTTTTACGTTATTAGAGGAACTTTGCTTGAAGAAATGAAACGCAAATCGGAAGCTCAGGGCGATTATAAAAAGGCTCTTGAATTAAATCCTGAAAACTTCGATGCCAATTATAGTATGGGTGCATTCTATTATAATACTGCTGTTGATACCTTGGATTGGGCTGATAAAAATATTCCGATTACTCAGTTTCAAGAATTGGATAAATATAAGGAAATTGCAAATGATTATTTTAGCCAAGCATTACCTTTCTTAGAAAAAGCGCAATCTCAACAACCTACTAATCTAAATGTCCTTTCAACTTTGAAAACGATATATTACAGGTTGATGATGATGGATAAATATAATGAGATGACAACAAAAATTAACGAACTAACTAATTAAAAACTATTATAATTCAAATTGTAAGCTGTCTGAATTTAATTTGGACAGCTTTTTTTTAAATATTTATCAATTAATACAAATTATTATAATTGTTGTGAAGTATAAATTGAAAAATTGTAAATTTGTAGATATTTATAAATAATAATGAGAATATGAAAAGACTTATTTTATTAATAGCATCGGCTATAATTAGTTTATCAGCTTTTAATCAGACGCAGATTGAACTGGATTTTGGTATTTTACAAAATGGTTCACAACTGTTATTAGACAGTGTCTTAATTGAAAATCAGACAGCGGATTGCGATACAATGATTTATAACTCACAAGCCGGATTTGTTTTTGATATGATTTCAGGAATTAATCCGATTCAATCAAATGAAAATGATAAACTTATTGTTAAACAAAACTATCCTAATCCGTTCTCGGGTGAAACTAAAATTGAAGTGTATGTCCCTGAATATGAGTTACTTGTAAAAGTTTTTGATTCAACAGGAAAAATAGTTTTAAATGAGAAATTTAATTTAGTAAAGGGATCATATAGCTTTACATTTACTCCTGGAGAAGCAAAACAATACATTGCTAGTTTTT
>JAQVEY010000435.1 GCA_028697515.1 Bacteroidales bacterium
TTTCTATATCTAAAAACAAGATTTCATTTAGTTTAAGATTATCTATCATATCTATTTGATTAAATTTTGTAAAATATATTTAGTTAATAAATCTATTGCAACATCATTTTCGCCCCCTTGGGGAACAATGATGTCTGCATATCGCATAGTTGGTTCAATAAATTGTAAGTGCGATGGTTTTACTGTTTTCTCGTATCTGTCCAAAACAGCAGTAACAGATCTTCCTCTTTCAACTATATCTCTTTGAATAACTCTAGATAACCTATCGTCTGCGTCGGCACTAACAAAAACTTTCAAATCCATAAGATTTCTTAAATCCTTTTGACCAAGAATTAATATACCTTCTACAATAACAATTTTTCTCGGGATAACTTTTATAGTTTCTTCATTTCGAGTACAAGTCAAATATGAATAGATTGGTTGATCTACCGTCTTGTTATTTTTCAGTTCTTTTAAATGATGAACTAATAAATTCCATTCAATTGCATCGGGATGATCGAAATTTATTTTCTGACGTTCCTCCAGTGGCAAATGGCTATTGTCCTTATAATAAGAGTCTTGAGGTACAACAGTCACACAATTTTCGGGAAGCTTATCTATTATTTTGCGGACTACCGTTGTTTTTCCGGATCCTGTTCCGCCTGCAATTCCAACAATTAACATAAAATCAAACTTATTAAAAAATTTGTTATTTTTGAAATCTAAAAATAATAAATTTTTATTTAAAAATGCTATATCCATTAAAATTCGAACCTATATACAAAGAAAAAGTATGGGGAGGTGATAAAATAAAAGCAATAAAATCTGATAAAAAGGTACCAGATAAATGTGGCGAAAGCTGGGAAATATCGGCAGTACAAGGAGATTTGTCGGTTGTGTCAAACGGATTTCTAAAAGGGAATACAATTGAAGAAATAATTGAGATTTATATGGGGGAAATTGTCGGGGACAAAGTTTTTGACAAATTCGGAATAGAATTTCCGATACTCCTAAAAATTATTGAGTCAAAAGAAAATCTTTCAGTACAAGTACACCCTGACAATATTATTGCCGCCAAAAGACATAATGCCTGGGGAAAATCGGAACTTTGGTACATTCTAGATGCCGAACCCGGGTCAAAGCTAATCTCCGGTTTTAAACAAAATGTAAATAAACAAATCTTTTTCAATTCAATTAATGCTGGTAGCTTCGAGAAACTAATCAACCAACCTGTTGTAAAATCAGGAGAAGTATATTATATTCCTGCGGGAAGATTACACAGCCTAGGAAAAGGAGTAACTTTAGTCGAGATCCAACAAACATCTGATATAACCTACAGAGTTTATGATTATGGCAGAACTGATCGTGCATTACATCTTGATTTGGCCGAGGATGTAATTGATTACAGGCAAACAACCGATATTAAAACAATTTTTGATCATAAACCAGATTTTTCTAATAACATTATTAAAAACGATTTTTTTACAGTTAACTTTTTACCGATAATGAATAATCTATCAAAAGACTATTACGAACATGATTCTTTTGTGGTTTATCATCTAATCAACGGGAAGATAAATATTCTTTCAGAGGGAAATAATCTTACAACAATTTCAAAAGGAGAAACAGTATTAATTCCTGCAGCATTAAAGAGCATTAAAATAATTCCTATTGAATACTCCGAAGTACTAGAAATATATATTTAAGCAAAATACTATTTATTTGAAGTCAACTCATTAAAAACTTGCTCCAAAGATTTTTCTTTAATTTGCAAGCTAAGTACAACATTGTCAAGTTTTACAGCCAATTTAAATACATCTTGTCTTATATCATTAGCAACATTAAACTCAATAATAAATTTGTTCTTCTCTAGAGACATTACCTTTTTAACACCTTCTATAGTTTTAAATACTTTTTCATCAATAGGCTTCATTAATTCAACTAAAAGTGTTCCGGTTTCCGATTTCCCTTTGACATGTATATCTTCGGTATTATCATCGGCTATTAAAACCCCATTATTGATTATCACTATTCTGTCACATATTGCATCAACTTCCTGCATAATATGAGTTGAAAGCAAAACCGTCTTTTCTTTTCCAAGACTCTGTATAAGGTTACGAATTTCAATTATTTGATTAGGGTCTAAGCCTGAAGTAGGTTCATCAAGAATCAAAACTTCCGGATTGTGAATAATTGCCTGCGCAAGTCCAACTCTTTGACGATATCCTTTCGATAAAGCGCCAATTTTTTTATTTATTTCAGGCTCCAAACCGGTAATTTCAACAACCTCTTCGATACGTTGAATTCTATTCTTTATTTTATATATTCCAGCAACGAAATTTAAGAATTCAATAATATACATATCTGTATAAAGAGGATTTTGCTCAGGAAGATAGCCTATTGTTCTCCTTATATCAATATGATTCTCTAAAACATTCATTTCATTTACATAAACATCTCCCGCTGTGGGTGGAATAAAGCCTGTAATTATCTTCATCAAAGTTGATTTTCCAGCACCATTTGGACCAAGAAAACCTACAATTTCTCCACTTCTGACTTCAAAGCTCACATCATCAAGAGCTTTCTGAGTTCCATAGATCTTAGTAATGTTTT
>JAQVEY010000043.1 GCA_028697515.1 Bacteroidales bacterium
AAGTCTCGTTTCAGCAGGAATTCCAGCAGGCTCATTAGATCCAAGAAATATTCAGATTTTTCATAATGGGGAGGAACAATACATTTATATTCACGGAGAAAATTCCAGCGGAATTTGGGACCCTAGCAGCTATATCGAATTCTATGGTAAACGCAACAGAGGGGAATTGGATCTTGATTTTTACGACAATCCTGATAATCAGGTTAATCCAGATTATAGTTTTTATAATGATACCTCAGCATATTTTCTTACGTGGAATTATTCTACTACTAACAGAAGAATGACAAATGTAAATAACACAGATTATTCTCCATACACACCTTTTGCGCAACAATATTGTTATAAAAATAAAAGAGAGAATTACACCTCTGCGTATTATGGCGGTTCAACCAGATGCCTGTTTACAGAAGGAGAGGGGTGGTTTGATGCCGGAATAATTGCAGATGAAGCTCCGATTGCAAAATCTATTAGCATTCCAAATTTGTTTGCAGGAACAGCAAATACCTATTTTGAAATTGTTGTAGCCGGAGTTCCGGCAAATCAGGTAACATCATCTGTTCCACATCATTTAAAAGTTGAATTTCTTGGTCAGGTTAGAATTGATAGAACATATTCTGGTTATCAGTTTGTTAAAGAAAACATTACATTAGCATCTTCATCATTGTCAAATCCTATTCAATTCAATTTTACATCAAATGATATTACCCAACCTGATCTAACAGATAGAAATTCAGTTTCGTATATCAATATCAAATATCCACACACTTGGGATTTCGAAAGTCAGAATTATTTCGAATTCTATCTGCCTGCCAATTCCTCGTCTGAGAAAGACTATATCGAAGTTACGGGTTTTAATACTTCAACATCGGCTATTATTTATGACTTGACTAATAATGAGAGAATAACTGTTGAAACTGATGCAGGTACAATAAAAGCTCTTATAAACAATACTAATTCGGAAAGATTTCTTGTAATATCAAATCAATCAGGCTTAAAATCTGTGGACAGAATAACTAAAGTGAGTTCTGATAATAAGTTTACAGATTATTTGGAGCTATATCCTAATGCGGAGTATATTATAATAACGCACAAAAACCTTTGGTCTGGAGCACAAGAATATGCAAATTATAGAAGTTCATGCGGATATAATGTTGCATTGGTTGATGTTGATCAACTATATGATCAGTTTGCATGGGGAGTACGAAAACACCCTGCAGGTATTCGCAGATATAATAATAAGCTTTATGAAATTTCCACAAAACAAAGAATAATGTTCTTAATTGGGAAATCTATTCATTATAGTGATTTGAGAAATGATCCAACAATCTATGCAGAATGTTTAGTTCCCTCTGCTGGCAATCCTTCTAGCGATAATCTGATTACAGCCGGGCTTGCCGACACAAGGTTTGAGCCTCTTGTTGGAACAGGAAGACTTAGCGTATCAACAGAAGAAGGAGTGTTAAATTATCTCGACAAAGTTATGGAGTATGAATCAAATCCTCCCGAGGAGTGGATGAAATCTGTAATTCATTTTGGAGGCGGAATATCAGCTTCACAACAGACAACTTTTGCAAATTATCTGCAGAGCTATAAAACAATAATTGAAGATACTTTGTTTGGTGGTAGAGTAAGTACCTTTCTGAAGACTTCATCGGAACCGATACAAATAACTCAGTCTGATACTATACAATATCTAATAAATAACGGGGTAAGCCTAATGACTTTTTTTGGACATGCTTCTTCTTCAGGATTTGATCAAAATATTGATTATCCCGAAAATTATGATAATACCGGAAAATATCCTTTTATTCTTGCAAATTCATGTTATTCCGGCGACATACATCTTAGATATGGTGGGAGTATTAGCGAAAGTTGGGTAAATGCAGTCCAAAAAGGATCAATTGGGTTTCTTGCTTCTATTGGAGAAGGTTTGGCAACGTATCTAAATATCTATTCTTCAGAATTGTATAAAAATTTTGCCTACAAAACCTATGGTTTGCCTGTTTCTTTGCAGATTATTAATACAATAAAGTATATTGGTAATCAATATTCCACAAATCCGAGAGTTGAAATCACTTGTCATGAATTTACTTTACATGGAGATCCAGGAATTAAAATCAACTCATTCGAAAAACCTGATTTGACGGTTACTCCTGCACTAATAACTTTCATTCCTGATGAAATTACTACTGTTTTAGATAGTTTTGACCTTAGAATTGTTGTAAAAAATATTGGACGAGCTACCAGTGAAACCTTTTTGGTTAATATTAGTAGAACCCTTCCCGATGGCACACAAAATGAATATACAGTACCCGTTTATGGTTGCAATTATTTTGATACGATATTTGTAAAAATTCCAGTTGACAGACTTAACGGACCTGGACTAAACAGTCTAAGCGTTTTTGTAGATGCCGGGGCACAAGTAGATGAATCAAATGAAAATAATAATCAAGTAATTTTAAGTTTTTTAATTAGCTCGGGAGATTTATTTCCCATTTATCCATATAAGTATTCGATATATCCTTCGAAGAATGTAAGTCTTATTGCTTCGACTGGAGACCCATTTCTTGAACTTGCAGGATACAAATTTCAAATTGATACAACAGATCAATATAATAGTCCTTTGCTTAATCAAACAATAATCTACTCTGAAGGCGGTATTGTCTCTTGGACATTGCCTTTTGAAATGGCAGACGATAGGGTTTATTACTGGCGTATTGCACGAAATCACTCAAATCCCGACAGTCTTGTTTGGAAAGAATCAACTTTTATTTATATGGAAGGAGAAGAAGGTTGGTCTCAGGCACATTTTTATCAATTTAAAGAAGATGATTATAACTTTATCATTTACGATCGCCCGGCATATAAATATACATTTGTCGATTATCCCAAACGGTTGGTTTGTCAAAATACCGGTCAATACTGGCTCGAAGATTATAATATTGTTTCTTATAGAATTGACGGTTCAATTGCTAACGGTCTTGGCGACTGGGGTAATTGCGAAACTACACCAGCAATGCTTATTGCAGTAATAGATCCTGAAACAATTTTAGCTTGGTCTTCGGATATTGCAGATTTTGGACATAGAAATTATCCTCAGTGCTGGTCAAGTAATAGACCACAATTTTACTTCACATTTACTACCGGCTGGGGAACTACTGTGTACTATGATGGGCTTAACGCGATGAAGGCTTTTATAGACAGTGTCCCAGAAGGGCATTATATATTGGCTTATTCATGGTCTAATGGGTATTTTGAAAACTGGCCTGATTCGGTTAAACAAACATTCGAAGATCTTGGGGCTGTTTACTTAAGTAGTGTATTAAATGGAAATCCATACATATTTTTTACAAAAAAAGGATTCCCATCTTCAACTTTGGAGAAAGTTGGATCTTATCCATCAGAATTAATTACACTTCCTGTTGATTTATACACAGATTTTGACAGAGGTAAAATTAAAAGTGTTACAGTTGGTCCTTCAAATAAATGGGAATCTCTAAACTGGGAACATGTAGCTCTGGAAAATCCGACAGATGATAGTGTGGTTCTAAAAGTATTTGGAATAAATAATTTGGGGCAGGAAATTCAAATTATGGAAGATATAGTTCCAGATACTTATGAAATTTTTGGACTAGAGGATTCTATTGATTATACTGTGTATCCAAATTTAAAACTCGAATTTTTCACAAAAGATGCAACTGACAAAACTCCAGCTCAACTTATAAAGTGGCAACTTCGTTTTCTGGGAGTTCCCGAAACGGCAATTGATCCGAAATTAGGTTATTATTTCTGTTGCGATTCTTTGCAGGAAGGAGATGAAATAAAGTTTGCGGTGGCAACAAAAAATATCAGCTCTATGGATATGGACAGTCTGGTGGTTAAATACTGGATTCAGAATAATCAGAACGAAATAAATATAATTGATATACGTAAACTGAGGAATCATCCTGCAGGCGATATAATTATTGATACAATTGTTTACTCAAGTATTGGCTTGTCTGGAATAAACAGCATTTGGATTGAATATAATCCGGTAAATGAGACTACGAGTACCTATTATCAACCCGAACAACACCACTTTAATAATATTGCAGTTAAATATTTTCATGTTCAGGGAGATATTACCAATCCATTGCTTGATGTTAGTTTTGATGGCAGGTATATTATGAATGGAGAGATTGTCTCTTCAAAGCCGGAAATCGTAATTAAACTAAAAGATGAAAATCAATATTTAGCTCTTAACGACACTTCTTTATTCAGGATTTATTTAAGCGATTTACAGAGCGGAGTTGAAAAGAGAGTTTATTTTGGTTTACAAGATAATCCTGAAGAAACAATGGAATGGATACCTGCCGATTTGCCTGAGAATTCAGCAAAAATTATTTACAATCCTATTTTTACAACTGATGGGATGTACAGATTGCGTGTTCAGGCTAAAGATGTTTCTGAAAACGAATCGGGAGAAAATGATTATGTGGTTGATTTTGAGGTAATTACAGAATCGACGATATCACATTTACTGAATTATCCAAATCCATTTTCAACAAGAACCAGATTCGTATTCGAACTAACTGGTAGCGAAGTTCCGGATGAATTACAAATACAGATATTTACAATAACAGGTAAGTTAGTTAAAGTAATATTTATTGATGAGCTAGGTCCAATTTATATTGGAAAAAACATAACAGAATATGCTTGGGATGGAAAGGATATGTATGGAGACCAATTAGCAAACGGAGTCTATTTTTATCAGGTTCAAGCAAAAATAAACGGAGAAAATATCGATCATCGTTCAAATGAATCAGATAAGTATTTCAAAAAAGAAATCGGGAAAATGTATTTGATGCGATAAAAACCCGTGTAAATATTTTGAATTAAATTTTCAACAAAATCTTGTTGATTACTTTATTGAAATTTTCTCATAACTTTTTTCGGGTAGCTTGGTTTTTTGGACTATTTTTATAATTCATTATTTTTTCAGAAAAAAAATTAAAGATGCCAGATTTTATTCATTTACACGTACACTCACAATATTCGATTTTAGATGGTGCAGCTAGCATTAACGCTTTAATTACCAAGGCTAAAGATCTTGGAATGAAAGCATTGGCTCTTACTGATCATGGGACAATGCTCGGAATAAAAGAGTTTCACACAAAATGTATCAAAAACAACATAAAACCTATTATTGGATGTGAAGTCTATGTTGCCAAAAGAACAATATATGATAGAACAGAGGCTTCTGACAAATCAGGCTATCATTTAATTTTACTAGCGAAAAATCTTACCGGATATTACAATCTTGTTAAATTAGTTTCGAAAGCAAGCCTCGAAGGTTTTTATCAAAGGCCAAGGATTGATAAAAATCTATTAAAACAATTCAAGGATGGTCTTATTGTAAGCTCAGCTTGTTTGGGTGGAGAAATACCCAAATTAATTGTTGAGGGTAAAATAGAAGAAGCCAAAGAAGTGATAAAATGGTATAAGGATGTTTTTGATGAAAACTTTTATCTTGAAGTCATGCATCATCCTTCTTCAGAATTAAAGCAAAAGAGAGATGTGTCTGATGTTCAAAAATTGGTAAACGAAAAAATATTTGAATTAGGTAAAGCTTGTGATGTTAAAATAATTGCAACTAATGATGCTCATTTTGTAAATGAAGAGGATGCCGAAGCTCACGATGTCTTAATTTGTTTAACAACAAATGCAGATGTAGATGACCCAGACCGTATGAGATATACAAAACAGGAATGGTTTAAGTCACCGGACGAAATGTTTAGTTTGTTTGGAGATCATGCAGAAGTTCTTGCAAATACAGTAGAAATTGCTGATAAAGTTGAGGTGTATAATATCAACAAAGATCCAATAATGCCCGAATTTCCAATACCAGAAAGTTTTGGCAAAATAGATGATTGGTATAATAAATATTCTGAAGAGGATTTGGTTGCTGAGTTTACTGAAAAAAAATACAAAGCTTTAGGAGGATACGATTCGGTAATGAGAATTAAGTTTGAATCAGATTATCTTAAATTTCTTGTTGAAAAGGGTGTTGTCGAAAGATATGGAGAAAATTATTCCGAAGAAATAAAAAATCGCCTAGAATATGAACTTGAGACAATAAAAACTATGGGATTCCCTGGCTATTTCCTTATCGTACAGGATTTTATAAATAAAGCACACGAAATGGGTGTTCTTGTAGGAAAAGGAAGAGGTTCTGCGGCGGGTTCTGCAGTAGCATATTGCACTAAGATTACTGATGTTGACCCTATTGCCTTTAATTTATTGTTTGAACGTTTTCTTAACCCAGAACGTATTTCAATGCCCGATGTTGATATTGATTTTGACGATGACGGAAGAGCTTTGGTGGTTGACTACGTTACGAAGAAGTATGGTAAAGATAAGGTTGCTCATATTTGTACTATTGGAACAATGAAGGCCAAAGGTGCACTTAAAGATGTTTGCAGAATATTGAGGGTGCCTCTAGCTCAAGTAAATACTCTGACAAAAAAAATTCCAACAAATGGTGCCCTAAATAATGCATATAATATAATTTTAGAGGAAGAGGAAAAAATGGGAAGCCTCGAAAAAGTTATAGCCAGTATCGAAAAGCAAATTATGGCTGCAAAAAAAGAGGAAAAAGAAGAAGAAACAGCGATTTGTGAGACACGGAAAATTATTGCAGAAGAAATATTGGAGGCAAGAAATAAGAATGATATAAACATGCTTAAAGCCTTATCAATAGCTTGTACTTTGGAAGGTTCGGTTAGACAAACCGGAGTTCATGCTTGTGGGATGCTTATTGGCCGAGATAAGTTGGAAAACAATATTCCATTGATGAGAACAAAAGAAGACGGTGATCTTGCTGCAACTCAGTATGAAGGAACTCTGGTTGAATCGATAGGTTTATTAAAAATGGACTTTCTCGGCTTGAGAACCTTGTCTATTATTAAAGAATGCTTGTCAAACATAAAATTGTCAAGAAATGTAGATTTAGACATTGATCATATTACCCTTGATGATGAAAAAACTCTAGGTATTTTTAAAATTGGAGCTACGACGTCAATATTTCAGTTTGAGTCTGAAGGAATGAAATCTCATCTAAGAGCATTAAAACCTAATCATTTTAACGATTTGGTAGCTATGAATGCTCTTTATAGACCTGGACCAATGGAATATATTCCAGATTATATCAGAAGAAAAAATGGTAAAGAGAAAACTGCATACGATCATCCTATAATGGAACAATATTTAAAGGATACTTATGGGATTACTGTTTTTCAGGAACAAGTGATGCTTCAATCAATTGCCTTAGCAGGGTTTACAGGTGGTCAAGCTGACACCTTGCGTAAAGCAATTGGAAAGAAAGATATTAAAACAATGGAAGATCTTCACGAAAAGTTTACTGTTGGTTGTAAAAATAATGCTGATTTTATTGACGGTTGCAATCAAATGAAGAAAAATCCGGATGAATTAATTGATAAAATATGGAAAGATTGGTCGGCTTTTGCTAGATACGCTTTTAATAAATCACATTCTGTCTGTTATGCATATATTGCTTATCAAACAGCTTATTTAAAAGCGCATTATCCAGCAGAGTTTATGGCTGCTAACTTAACTCGAAACATTTCGGACATGGATAAAATTTCTGTCCAAATGGCTGAATGCAAGAGAATGAAAATTAAAGTTCTTAGTCCAGATGTAAATGAAAGTTTCAGAGGGTTTACTGTGAATAAGAAAGGAAATATTAGATTTGGTCTTGCTGGAATAAAAAATGTTGGTTCTAACGCAGTAGAAAATATTATTGAGGAGAGAGAAAAAGGAGGCCCATATAAAGATATATTTGATTTTGTCTCGCGTGTCAATCTTAATGCTGTAAATAAAAAGAATATTGAAGCCTTGGCTCTTGCAGGAGCATTCGATTGTTTTAAAGAAATTACAAGACCACAGTTTTTTGCTTTGGTTAATGAGAACGAAACTTTTACAGAATCCTTGATCAAATTTGGAAATAACGTGCAACAATCATCAAATTCTGGGATGACGCTTTTTGGTGATACACACTCGGTAGAAATAACACAACCAGTTATTCCAACTGTTGCAGACTATGATTTGCTAAAATTTCTGGAGTTAGAAAAGGAACATATTGGGATGTACCTGTCTGGACACCCATTAGATCCATTTAAATTCATTATCAATACAATGAAGATTACTAGCTTGAGAGAAATGGAAGATGAGGATAAGGTTATTGGAAGAAGAGACCTGAAAATAGTTGGATTAGTTACAGATGTTGTAGAAAGAATGACAAAGACAGGTAAACCGTATGGGAAAGTAACAATGATTGATTATACCGGTTCGTATAGCTTTATGGTTTTTGGAAAAGAATATACCGACAATAAAAATCTGTTTGTTAAAGGATATTCTTTAATGATATATTGCAATTTTAAAGAGGGAACTAACGATAAATCCAAAATGTTCTTTTCTGTTAATAAAGTAGCTTTATTGTCAGAAATAAAAGACAATTTATTTTCGAAATTGACTTTGCAGATATCTGTAGAAAATATAAATGAGGATTTTATAAATGATGTATTGGCACTTGTTAAGAAAAATAAAGGAAAAATCAATCTGAATTTTTCACTGTTTAATTCCGTTGATAACACTTTTGTTAAGCTATTTTCGCGTACCGAAAGAATCGGGTTGACAGATGAATTTATTGAGTTTTTAGAAAACAATCCTTATGTCGAAAATGTTAGTTTAAATTAAAATTATAATTTAGCAAAAATAAATAAACTTAAAAAATTAGATTATGGCACTAGAAATTAACGAACAAAACTTTGAAGAATTAGTAATGAATTCAGGAAAACCAGTAGTTTTAGATTTTTGGGCAGTTTGGTGTGGACCATGCCGTATGATTGCTCCACTGATCGAAGAAATGCACAATGAATATGGTGATAAAGCAGTTATTGGAAAGGTAGATGTTGATAGTAATAATGAGATTTCTGTAAAATACGGAATTAGAAATATCCCTACTGTTTTATTCCTAAAAAATGGAGAAGTTGTTGATAAAGTTGTTGGAGCGGTTCCTAAATCTACATTAACAGCAAAACTTGACGCTATTTTATAGACGATTATAACAAAAAATCTAAATAATGAGTATTAATGAAATTCAGGATGAAATAATTCTGGAATTTTCTGCTTTTGATGATTGGATGGATAAATATGCCTATTTGATTGAATTGGGTAATGGTATGCAGGAAATGCAGAAGGATTATAAAATAGATAAAAATCTTATTGATGGATGTCAGTCAAAAGTGTGGTTTAATGCAGAATTAGTCGATGGTAAAATCTTATTTACTGCTGATAGCGATGCAATTATAACAAAGGGAATCGCTTCGCTACTTAAACGGATTTTATCGGGACAGACTCCAGAGGATATATTGAATGCTGAATTGTACTTTATCGAAAAAACAGGATTGCAACAACATTTGTCTCCAACACGTTCAAATGGTCTTATGTCAATGGTTAAACAATTAAAATTATATGCACTTGCATACAAATCAATAAGTAAATAGATATGCCAGATAAAATATCGAAAATAGAACATGATATTGTTAACGCACTTAAACAAGTTTATGATCCAGAAATTCCCGTTAATATTTATGATCTGGGATTAATTTATAAAATTGAAGTTCTCGATAACTATGATGTTGAGATTGACATGACTCTAACTGCTCCGAATTGCCCTATGGTTGACAGTCTGCTCGAAGAAGTGCAGTCTGCTTTAAAAGCATTAGAAGATGTGAGATCTGTAAATATTAATATTGTATTTGATCCGCCTTGGTCTAAAAATATGATGAGCGAAGAAGCTTTGCTGGATTTGGGTCTTATTTAATGTAAGGTTAATATAAATTTTAGATACAATCATAATTTAAATTCTACTTTTACTATTTTGAAAATTATAGAGACAGGGTATTATATCTTGTTTTGTCAAATTTTTGATTATAACTAAGTTTTAGTTGTTTTGTATTTAAAAATTATATATTTTTGCAACAACCTGTCAACTAGGCTGAGTATGAAATTCGAATATTTTTGGTAAATTGATTTTGGGGAAGCCAGAAATATAGGTAAATTTGACACTCATGAAGTTATTGACAAAGTTAGACATTTATAAAAAGTTGAAAATGGGATATATTAAGTTTGATAAACAAAAGCTAATCAATCTCGAATATTCTCTCAATAGAGAGTTGTTAAGGACTAATCGTGCCGGAACTTATGCCAGTACAACAATTGTCGGATGTAACACCCGCAAATATCACGGTTTGCTAATTTGTCCAATGGAAGATATTGATAACGATAACCATGTTTTACTATCTGCACTTGATGTTTCAGTTGTTCAGAATAATGCTGTTTTTAACCTTGGTGTTAGAAAATATCCAGGCAATATCTATGACCCTAAAGGGCATAAATATGTTAGAGATTTTGAAATTGATATAATACCTAGAATTGTCTATCGTGTTGGTGGGGTAGTTTTACAAATGGAGAGAATATTAAGTGAAGACGATCGAATACTGATTAAATATACATTGCTTGACTCCCAATCCGAAACAAAACTTAGATTTAAGCCTTTTCTTGCCTTTAGAAATGTGCATAAATTAAGTAAAGCAAACTTTTTTGTTAACACAAAATATACTTCAGTCGAAAATGGAATTAAACTAAGAATGTACGATGGTTATAAATCGTTGTTTATGCAGTTTAATAAAGAACCAGAATATGTCCATGTTCCTGATTGGTATTATAATGTAGAGTATCAGGAGGAGCAAAATCGTGGGTATGATTATAATGAGGATTTATATGTTCCGGGTTATTTCGAAATTAATATTAACAAGTCTGAAAGTATAATATTTACAGCGTCAATTAAAGAAATAAAGTCATCAACAATTTCAAGAAAATTCAACAACGAGATAAATAAGCGACAAGC
>JAQVEY010000436.1 GCA_028697515.1 Bacteroidales bacterium
ACGGAAATTGTTTATACCAGAACAACGCCTTTATCAAATATTTTTCAGGTACCCGTTAGGGCTTTGCTTGTTCATCAGAGTGGAATTTGCCCATCTTTGCCCATACTCAAATATATGTTCTATGAGGACAGTTATAAAGAATATTTGACAGAACAAAAAATTATTAATGACAGTTTAAATAATGATAGCATTTCGTCAGTTGAGATTAAAGTGACAAGAGAGGAAGCATTTGATTTCTATTTTAGTAAAAAATGGATAAAGGATTCTGCAGAGGTCAAAATAGCGGAAAATATGTATTTAAAAAAGCGTTGGCAGGATACATTATATGAAGATGTAAAGAGGCTGGGTACTTTTAACCGAACAGTATATCAATACACTGATATGAATATGATTTTGGTTCAGGCAATTATTGATACAGTGAATAAGAAATCTTTGGATGAGTTTGTTAAAACAGATTTTTACAAAGATTTAGGTATGAATAATACGACATTTCTACCTTTAAATTTTAATATACCACGAAACAGAATTGCTCCAACCGAAAATGAGCCTTATTGGCGAAGGCAATTAATACACGGTAATGTTCACGATCCATCAGCAGCAATGTTGGGTGGTATTTCAGGAAATGCAGGATTGTTTTCCTGTGCCTCTGATTTGGGTATCTTAGGACAAATGTGGTTAAATGGTGGCACTTATGGTGGTAGAAGATATTTGAATCAAGGTACTATAAAAATGTTTGCTGCCACACAACCCGAAAATCATAGAGGTTTAGGCTTCGATAAGGCTGCTATCAAAAACCTAAATGCACCTTCGGCACCATCCAGTACTTATGGGCATACAGGATTTACAGGCTGTGTTATGTGGATTGATCCCGAAAACGAAATTGTATATGTTTTCCTAAGTAACCGATTGCATCCAAATGTAAAAAACTGGCAGATACTAGGTCAAAAAGTTTTACAAAATGTACATCAAGTAGTTTATGATGCTATGATAGAATGATGGAAAAGAATTTAAGATTAAGCAAGAGCAGCCACGTAAAGCTGGGTTTCAAACCCAGCTTTACAACTGCTCTTATAGCACTCCTAATATCCACTACACACTGTGTAGTAGCTCAGGACAGCCAGCTTCGCCCCACACGAATATACGGAACATTGGGAACAGCCTTTGTTTATTCTAACATAACAGGAAGTATAGAGCAGGATATAAAATATGCTCCTGAAAAGTTTTTCAACACCATGAGTATCAGAATAGGAGGTGGTTACTGGTCATCATGGGGCAATGAAGCATACAATATTTTTGGCACACTGAATATGTTAAGTGGAAAGGATAAAAATCATTTTGAGCTTGGGTTTGGTTTAGCATATTCACCGGGTTATGATGATACTTATGGTTTTTTGCCGGCTGCTAATCTGGGCTATCGTTATCAAAAACCTGATGGATGGCTTTTCTTACGTGCAGGTTTAGGAGTGCCCGAATCTTTGTATGTGAGTTTGGGTGTGTGTTTATAGAACTAAAAGACTCCCGAAACTTTCGGGAGTCTTTTGTGGAGCTGCCGGGAAAATTTCAATATTGTTATCTATCTGATATTCAATCCTTTAATAGTATCTTTTTTAATTTAGGTAACCGAATAAGTAACCTATAAGTTTTTACAATTTCGGAACTTCCTACAAATAATTTAATGGTATTATGAAAGATTTTATTACTTTTAGAACAAAAATAAACAATGGAAAACAATAATAATATAAACCTTCCAACTTCACACGTAATACTTTTTGAAGAAGTATTCTTCAAAGAAATTCTACAGATACTTATTAAATTGACAGATGAATTTGAACAAAAATGTAATAATTTGCCAGATGTAAAACTGCAAGTTTTCTTTGTAAAAAGAATTATTCTCCATTCAGCAACAATTTTGCATTCATTCCAAGGCATTCCATTTAATGAGTATTCCAAAAGTGATTCTTGGGTTTCGCCAGTTTTTGATCTATTTAGTGCATTAGGAGTATTAAGAGCACAATTAGAGTGCTTTTTGCTCTACAATTTTTTATTTCATCATGCGAACACTAAAGAATACGGAGATTTTCTGATTTTAAACTACAAATATAATGGACTAAAAGAATTGAAGAGATTCTCAGATGATCCTGTACATGTCAAAGGAATTGAAGCTCAGATACTAAGACATAAAACAGAAATTACAAATAGTGTTCATTTTAAAAAATTAAATAAACTTGAACAAAAAAACATAATACAAGGAAAATCAAATGAAAGAATGGGCAAAACATGGAAAGAACTAATTAATATTGCAGGATTAGAAATAAAAAGATTTTGTAATGCATACTCAATTTTTAGTGAATTTTCACATACCGGATTTTTATCAATGAAGGAATTTGTTCCAGCAGTTATTGGAACTCAAGATAATCCACATGTGTTGATTATTTTAAATTATTCAAAGTCACTACAGAGTCTTACAATTGAAAAACTCGTAGTGAATTGTCCAGAGTGTAAAAAACTTTATGATTTAGAACCCCCTATAATCATAGGTATGGTTGAAGAAATGAATTCCATTTCCAAAAATAAAGATTTA
>JAQVEY010000044.1 GCA_028697515.1 Bacteroidales bacterium
ATGAATTACGATTCAGATATATTAAAGATAATTTCAAATAATGTAAAACCAGATAAGGGTAAAATTCTTATATCAGAACCACTGCTTTGTAATGACATGTTTTCTAGAAGTGTAGTATTACTTATTGATGAATATAAGGATTCATTCAGTGGTTTGATACTTAATCTACCTTCGGAAAAGAAACTTAAGGATATTATTGACGGAATTGAAAATAGCAATTTCCGTATTTATTCAGGTGGTCCTGTTGATCAAGACGTTTTATTCTACATACATACATTTGGTTTTATTCAAGGGGCTAAGCATATTGTGGGCGATTTGTATATTGATGGTAATTTTGAAGATATAAAAAAGCTTGTTAATAGTGGATATGCTAATGACTCTAATATAAGGTTTTTTGTCGGCAATTCTGGTTGGGCTCCATGTCAGTTAAATGAGGAAATCAGCTTTAATTCGTGGTTGGTGACATCGGCATCAAAAGACTTTATTTTTAGTGATGAAAACATGATGTGGAAAAACTCATTGAATTTTGTAGATAAAAGATATAAAATATGGGAGAATTTTCCTGTTGATCCCGAACTGAATTAATCAGAAATTATAATAAACAAATCTTCGTTTTCTTCTTTCATGAGATATTGTTCCCTTGCAAATTTTTCGAGATTGCTTTTATTAGAAAATAATTCATGGTATTGAGTCTTATAAACAGAAATCTCATTTTTATAGTAAATGATTTCTTTTTTTAACGCATTTAAGTCTTGAAGATGTTCAAATCTATCTAGAAGATTGTAAGAATCTAGAAAGGTAACCCATAGTGCAAAAAATGAAATTACCACAAGATACTTATTGCGAATAATTATAAGCACAAATTTCCAAATGACTGTCACTCTATCTTTCATTCTTCAAAATTCGCTAAAATTGGGCTTAAAATCAAAATAGGAGGGTATAAACTTATTAACATGTTAATGTTTATCGTAAAATATAATTTAGAATATGATGGTTTTTATTTGACCATTAGTTTTCCTACTATGCTTTTAACTTCAGAAAAGATTTCATCTTTTTCTTTTTCTGTAGCATCAATAATTGATTTAAAATATTTATGTTCAACCACATTCATTCCGCAAAAGCCGAAAATACAGTCCTTTGTTATAATGTTCAAAGCTTTAAAACTTTCTTCGCTTTGGTAAATATTTTTAGGACTTGTTGTGTTGAAAATAGCAACTTTTTTATTCTTCAGAAGTGGAATAACCTCATTTCCTTTGAACTCAAAAGCATATCCCATTACAAAAACCCTTTCAATATAACCTTTTAGTATTGCAGGCATACCCGACCACCAAACTGGATAGACAAAACAAATTAGATCTGCCCATTGAATAAACTTTTGTTCATTCATGATATCTATTGGAAATACCTCATTGGCAATAGATTCAAGGTCTTTTTTGCTCAGTACTGGATTAAACTTGATTTCGTAAAGATCTCTGATAACAACTTCGTGTCCATTTTGGTGAAAAGTGTCAGCTAATACGTCTCTAATTGAGGATGTGAAGCTAGGCTCCTTATAATTTGCATAAATAATCAGTGCTCTCATTGTAATTGGATTTAAGTAGCAAAGTTAATCAACAATTGACAGTTATATTCGGAAAAGTTGAAGAAATTATTAACAATTTTAAAGATCTTTAAAATCGGTGGAGCCTAGTTGTTTATTTTATAACAGGTTAATTTGCAAAATGTCTAAAATCTAATTACTTAGAAGTATCTTATAGCCCGAATCTTTTTATATAAGCTATTGCTTTTATTAAAAGAAACTGGACTTGAACCTGAGCTAAACATTTGTGCATAAGCTCCATAGCTATTAAATTCAGTTGAAGACCAGTATCCATATTCTTCGTCAAAGCCTCCAATAATATTTCTATTTGTGTGTAGTGCAAGTAATTCGTAGTAGCTTGGTAGTACCCAATCGTCATAACCATTAAGAGAAAGGTCATAACATATTTTTGCTGCTATATTATTAGAACTGCATCCATTAACAATTCCTTCAGTATTAGTAGCGCCAGCACCTAACGAAAGATCGGTTGTTCCCATTGGTGTAGCATAACATCCCCATTCAATATTAGTTGCTTGATCATATGGCGCAGCAATAATACCATGGATTTCACCTTGTACATAGCCTGGGTCACCACACTGGTAAATATATGCAATTACTCCGCCTAAATAAGTATCTCCAATAGCTGGAGGACATATTCCATCGGTTGTCCATACTGGCATATTGTTGCAAAAAGTAAGCACTTGACCAGTTCCACCTTGCCCTATTTTGGTCCATTCATTTCCATTCCAATATAGCATTTCGCCTTCACAACTCCCATCAATAATATCGTTTGAATCAACATAAACTTTTGTTACAGCATCCTGAAGATCAGTAGGATTATCAAGGTTTTTAATCTGACCATATGCGTTGTTACCATATGCAATTACGCTCTGTAAACTTTGAGTTTCAAGATAATAATCCAATTTATTGTTCCATCTGATTGTATCTTCTTCTGTAATGCCGCTAGCAACTGAAACTTCAAATACAGGGTCAATTTCTTCTATTGCTCCGACAATTGTCTCTGCCGTTTTTGCATGTAAAGCATAAGGGACACTTAATAATTGGCTAATTCCTATAATTGTGTAATTTGTTTCTCCTTCAAGGTCAGTTTCTGTTTTTATGAAAAATGGTCCGTTTCCCCAGTCGATTAATGTAAAATTGCCGATCTGAACTGTTCCTGTTCCAATTTCTATACTTACTAAGCCATTTGCATTGGTTGTTGGCGTTTGCGTTTCAACATATACAGCTGTTCCACTAATTGAACCTTGCAAAATACTTATTTGCATACCTATTGTTTGTTCGGCTATTAACTGATTGCTGTTGTCTCTGATTACTGCCTGATAGCTAATCTTTTCGGGTGATTGAGCGTACACACTTGCCGCTAAAAGAACGGACACAAAAATAAAAAGTAATTTTCTCATTGTTTAATCTCCTTAATTTTTAATAATTTTAAAAGTTTTAACTTCATCGTTTCCCTTTATTACCTTCACAAAATAGTCAGCAGGAACTAAATTACTCATAACAATGCTTGTTTGGTTGCCAGAAATTTTTTCGCTTTGTAAAAGTTTTCCATTCATGTCATACAGTTGATACGACATTGATTGGTTGCTGATCGAATTGTACTGAGCGCAGTCGAAGTAAGTCGAATCACCAATGCTCAATGTAAGATGATTGGTGGTGGGATTGGGGTAAACCATAACTGAAAGGTTTATGTTTTTGGCTTCTTCAATGGCAGTTAATACCGAGATTTCGTAGGGTTGTTGTACTCCTTGTGCCACAGAACCATTTGTTCCAATGTTGGTGGTATAAACTACTTGTCCAACTGAATAGCTTATTGATGCACTACCGTCCGTAATAATACCACCTGTGGTATTTATGCATTCTTGTGCATAGAATTTGTTAGTGCCAATAACTAACAAAAGTGTTGCGATGAAATATATTTGTCTTTTTATATGTTTCATAAAGTCAATAAGTTTACTTGTAAATACTCATTTCTTGTCTCCAAATCAAGTGAGTATAGAATCTACCACAATATTTTTAAAGAACATTATATTTTATTAAGTAAAATTAAATAAAATATCATTTAAATAGTAAGAAGATGAAAATATTTTTACTGTAATTGCTATTTGTTTCATTCAAAATGTTTTTATATAATTTAATGGAAATATTATAGCTAACAGATAATAAAAAATCGTCCAAAACTGTTCAGAAAACTGATATAGTTTAGGACGATTCAAATAGGTTAGGAGTCTACTATTTAATACCTAAATTCTTTTTCGTTTCTTTAGGCAAAGCATCCTTATGAACTACAATATTCATTGTTTTATATTTAACGAAGCTTTCTGAAGCATAAAAATACCCATCGTAAATGTTTGCAGTGTTCCATGAATTTTTAACATAATAATATTTAGTACCGTTCTGATCAGTTGCAATACCACAAATAAGCATGCCGTGGTCGTCAGTAGTCTGGTAATTGTCAAAAGCTAATTGCCTCATTTCTTGAGTAATTATTTTCTCTGGAACAGGATTGTCAAGTGTGTAAAGTAAATTATCTTTTTCTTTTGCAGATAATTTTTCCCATTTATCTCTTTCAAGTCCGTCTAAATCAGGTCTGTCTTCTTCCGGGACAACAGCAATTCCTTTTGTCCATTTAAAACCTTTTTCGCTTACATCAGCTCCCCAGCATACTGAAAAACCATTATTGATTGCATTATCCATAATTTCAATCATCTCATCAAGAGGAACATTATAAGCTAAACCCCAAGCCCAGTTATCAGGAATTTCAAGAATGAATTGTTTGTAAAAAGGATGATGAGTATATGATGTAATATTTACATAATCATCAGGATTGATTCCTAGTTCTGCAGCATATGATTTTGGAGTATATTTTTTGCCATTATATGTGAACTCCTCAGGTTCTGCTCCAAGATATGCATCGAGAATTCCTTTAAAACCATTATACCATGCAGTTGAAAGTTTTTTGTTTTCATTTTCTTTGACAGCATCAATATAAGCTTTTAAAACAGCATCAAGCTCTCCATGTACATGATTATCTTCTCCATAGTTCAGGCCTTTATATGCTTCTTCAGGTACGATACCATAGTCACGAATTACATTAAATACATCATGAAAGGCACCACCACCGCCAAAGTTAATATTTCCGTGCATTCTAATATACTTTTCAGCCTTATCTTCAAAAGATTTTCTAACAACGTATAATTCCGCAAGATCCGTTTCAGGTTTGCCCATACGTAAAAGCTCAGCTTCTACAAATGCAAGGCCGCTGTAACTCCAGCAAGTTCCTGCTCTATATTGGTCTTTAACGGGAGTAACTTGTACTTCCTTCTGCATTTTGATTACATAAGCTTCTTCTTTTTTCTCTGATTCATCCTGAGCGAATATGTTCAAACTAATCAGAGACATTACAAATAATCCGACAATAAATTTTTTCATATTTTTAATTTTTTAGTATTTCTGACAAATTTAAAAATAGTTTTATAATATACCGTTATTGGGTTGGTGAAAAATTATAATATTTTGTTAAAATGTGAATTACAACAAAATCTTTGTATAATTAGTGATTTTAATAAATCTTAAATAATCCATTTAAATAAGAATATATAATATATTGAAATACAATTATATATAATTAAAAATAAAATCTCTGTTGATCAAAAGCAAGCTTGATATTATCTGGTAAAATATTGTTAATATCTTTATTTAATCCCATGCGGTGACTGATGTGTGTAAGATATGCCTGCTTTGGTTTGCAAATTTTGATGAGCTCAACTGCCTCGGAAAGAGAGAAATGTGAGATGTGTTTACGAATACGTAAAGAGTTTAATATTAAGATGTTAGTATCTTTTAGTTTAAGTATTTGTTCTTCTGATATAAAGTTGGCATCCGTGATATAAACTAGATCATTGATCTTAAAACCAAGGATGGGTAAATTTAAATGCATTGCACGAATAGGTTGAATTTTTATTTCATTTATGAAAAATTCGTTTTCGTCAATTAGGTTTAAATTTAGGCGAGGGATTCCTGGGTAGTGGCAATCATCAAAAATATATGAGAAAGTCTTTTTAATGGCATTTAAAACGCGTTTTTCGGCATAAATCTCCATTGGTTTATTAGAGATATAATTAAATGCTCTGACGTCATCGAGCCCTGCAATATGGTCTATATGTTCATGTGTAAAGACTATAGCGTCTAGTTTGTTTATGCTTTCACGTAGCATTTGTTGTCTGAAATCGGGTCCCGCATCAATAACTATGTTTGTTTTTTCTGATTTTATAAGTAATGAAGAGCGTAGTCTTTTATCTTTTTTGTCGGACGATTTACAAACTTCACAGTTGCATCCTATAATTGGAACCCCTTGAGATGTGCCTGAACCCAGAATTATTGCCTCCATAAATATTTGATTATTTGCGAAATTACTAAAATCATATTCATTTTTACAACATAAATCCTATTTTTGTAATTATTTAATTATTATGACAGTTTCTTCAGCCAAACTATATCTTATCCCAAATCTTATTGGAGACACGCCAATTGATAGTGTATTGCCAGCATCTTTATCAACTCTGGTTTCGCAAATAAGCTATTTTATAGTTGAAGATTTGCGTAATTCTCGTCGTTTTCTAAAAAAGCTAAATAAGGATATTGTTATTGATAGCCTGAAATTTTATGAACTAAACCAACATACCAATCTTGAAGAAATATACGATTATCTTGATGTTTGTTCTAAGGGAATGGATATAGGGTTGATTAGCGAGGCAGGCTTACCTTGCATCGCTGATCCTGGTAATGTAATTGTCAGAATGGCTCACGAAAAAGGAATAAAAGTAGTTCCTATAGCAGGACCTTCATCTATTTTTATGGCTTTAATGTCATCGGGATTAAACGGTCAGAATTTTGCATTTAATGGTTATATAAACATTGAACCAAAACTTCGTATAAGACAGCTTAAGTTATTAGAGAACAAATCATTAAGAGAAGGACAATCTCAAATATTTATGGATACCCCATATCGAAATAATAAATTATTCAATGATTTACTTTTAAATCTTAATCCAGATACCTATCTTTGTATCGCGTCAAATATAAGTTGTGAAAATGAGTTTATTTTGACAAAAAAAATTGCTGAGTGGAAAAAGATTAATATAGACCTAGATAAAAAGCCTTGCATTTTTATTATTTAAATTAAGAAAGATGATTAATACTAACAGGATTTTAAAAATATTTCTAATAGTCGCGGGAATTGCTGTTTTAACAATAAGTTCTGGAAAGATTTTTAATTATAGCTTTTCCTCAAAGGATACACCACAGAATATAACCACTGTTTTAGACAATAAAACTTCGTTCTTTCCAGAAATTGCAGAAGATTTTTCATATTATAAACATGATTCTCTGCAGGACTCGTATTATCTTTATAATAATTCAAATAAGCTAATTTGTTATTTAATATATACGTCTCCATACTGTGACCAGATTAGTGGTTTTGGGGGAACAGTACCTTTTGCAATAATTTTTACTCCTGAACACAAAATCAGAGAATTATATCTTCTGTCAAATTCTGAGACACCATCTTGGATTGATAGGCTTGAATCTCAGAATTTTTTCAGTTCATGGAATGGCCTTACATGCAAAGAAGCATCACAGAAACAGGTTGATGCTGTAAGTGGAGCAACATTTACCAGCAACGCTGTAATACAATCGATGAATAAGCGATTAGCAGCATATTCAGCAACCAAAGAAGTAGAGAAGCGAAAAGGATGGTTCAATACCTTAGGTATAATTTTGTCTTTTATTGTGTTGATATTTGCTTTGTTCAGTTTTGTTGTACCTCAGCAGACAAATCGGCTTAGAATCGGTCTTTTATTTGCCTCAGTTGGTATATTGGGTTTTTGGGCGGGAGATTTTCTAAGTATTGCACTGCTACATAATTGGTTGATAAATGGTCTAAGTATTAAATCACAGATATTTGTATTTATTGTTTTGATATTATCCATACTTTTGCCCTTAATAACAAATAAATCTTTTTATTGTCAGTTTTTGTGTCCGTTTGGGGCTTTACAGGAATTGGCAGGCAAAATAAATAAAAAAAAAATCGTATTTGAGACTAATTTAACTAAAGTCCTTAAATCAATAAAGTATGTTTTTCTTTTTGTTTTAATCATATTAACAGTTGTAGCAGTTGATATCAATCTTGAAGATTTTGAACCCTTTTCTGCATTTAAATTTAAATTTGCCTCACTTGCAGTACTGATTTTGGCGGTATTTATGCTTTTCCTCTCGATATTCATTAATAAGCCATGGTGTAGGTTTTTCTGCCCTACCGGAGCATTCCTGAGTATGTTAAGAGGTCACTCATCAAAGAAAACAGATAAGAAATCCATAAGCATTTCCGTATTACTAAATATCGTTTTGGTTTTATGCCTAGGGATAATGATATATTTTAATTTCATCAGTCGTGAAGACAAAGATTTAATTCAAACTAAACCACAAGAAACAATTATTATGAGCAATACATTAGAAGTAATTCACAGCAGAAAGTCGGTTCGTCATTTTACTGATGAGCCTGTAACAAAAGAACAACTCGAAACATTGGTAAAAGCAGGTATGGCAGCACCAAGTGCCAGGAATTTGCAACCTTGGGCATTTGTGATTGTAACAGAGCGTAATCAGTTGGATGCTTTAGCAGAAGCTTTGCCCTATGCAAAAATGCTTTTAGACGCTCAGGCAGCAATAGTCGTATGTGGTGATATGAAAAAAGCAGCAACTGATGTTGATAGTGCGTATTGGGTTCAGGATTGTAGTGCTGCAACTCAAAATATTTTACTTGCAGTAGAGTCGATGGGTCTGGGTGCTGTTTGGACTGCAGCTTTTCCATATAGCGATAGAATGGAACCTGTAAAAGAAATCTTAGGCCTTCCTGAGAATATAAAACCATTAAATGTTATTCCTGTAGGAGTGCCAACAGGCGAAGATAAACCAAAGGATAAATGGAAACCTGAGAATGTGCATTGGAATAGGTGGTAGGGGTTTGTTTATTGATTTCACGACCGTTTTTTAAGCTGCCTCTTCAAGGCGATAATGGTATATAAGTTTATCAACCTGATGCTGGGGCATCTGGTTGAAGTAAAATCAGGCCTTCAGCCTGATACTACTGTGATTATTTTGTACTACTAATCTGGTTGAAAGTACATACTGAAGCTCAAAAGTTGCATCACTTCTAAACTTGAAAGCTTAGGTAAACAAAATTTACACTAGTCTTCAGGCTGAAAGCCTGATTTATATATAGCGGGGCAACGCCATGCTTTGTTGCGTCGCAGACACCGTTTGAGCTCTGAAGGAGCGGCTTAAATTGGGACCTAGTCCTCCCACAGATAGTCTTCGTTATAATCAATGCCATATTCCTTTAATATGTCAATATATTCTTCTTTTGGATCTACTTTTTTATGATGCACAACCTGATTCTCAATATACTTTTTTACTACATCATGACCTGAAGGATTTACCGAGAAGCCTCCGTATCCTTTTTGCCAACTAAAATTTGAAAATTCGCTGCCTTTAGTTTTGATCCACCTACTGCTGTGTTTTTTTACGAATTCTACAAGTTTTGCTAATGCTATATTTTTAGACATTATGCACAAAATATGAACATGATCCTCAATTCCATTTATTATTATTGGAATTGATTCGTTATCCTTGATGATTGAACCCATGTATGCGTAAAGTTCAGGTTTGATTTTATCTGTAATTAGTTTCTGATTGTGTTTTGTGTGAAATACGATATGTACAAATAGTTTTGAAAGTGATTGTGACATGATTTTTTGTTTTAGGTTGAACTTTGTTGTTTGTGCAAAGATAGTTAAAAATGTTATAAGCTGCCCTTTCAGGGCGAAAGCGGAAGGTAGTTATCAACCTGATGCTCCGCTTCAGGTTTCACTAAATCAGGCTTACAGCCTGAAAATCGCATAAAATGAGCCAATTACTGGCGAATCAGTAAAAAGTTTTAATAAAGTTTTAGTATCAAAATACAATCATTAGCAATAAATAACAACTTTGCATTAAGTCTAAAAGCATTCGAGAGATGTATTCGGTTGTTATACCAAATATAATTAATAATAAGTCCGATATTTTCGTGAGTTATAAAATTTATTATCATGCACTGGTATAATGCCGATGATAAAATTGTATAGTCAAATCGAGCATAGCGAGGTTTGACTATTACAATTTTAAAATCGTTATTACAAAGGCAAATCAGGCTGAAAGTCTGATTTATTTTAAAATGAGGTGAAGCCTCGTTTTAATGCTCTTCTGGGACTCACGCCCTGAAAGGGCAGCTTAGGTGCTATCTGTTGTATTTAGAGTTTAAAACTGCCTTTTAAATAATACCTTGACAGATATTATGTTGTAAATATTATTAGTATTAAATACGTTATTAAAATAAGTATGCTCAAATTCTGGTTTTAATAAAAAAATGGATATATTTGTATATACCTTAATTATAAAATTGATGAAAGATGTTATATTATCAATTGTGTTTGTATTTTCTTTCACAATGATTTCTGCTCAGATACCTGTTGCAAATGCCGGAAATGATACTTTGTTCTGCGGATTAACAGGACAATTAAATGCTATATCTGAAAATGGTGGATATTGGTCAACTGATTATCCTGAGTACCTTAGTTTCAGTGATATTAATGATCCACATACGCAAATAACATCAAGCGTAATTAATACCGGCTCTCCTACATATCCATATTTTGAGCTTATTTGGACAGAAACCGATGAACCTTATTTTGACACGGACACTGTTAAAATTATATTTGCCAGAATACCTTCATCGGAAATGCAAATAATTCCCCCGAAATGTTTTGGAGAACTTGCCACAATAGCAGCTTACGAAGATTCTTTACAACAATATGTGTGGAATTTCTATGGAGGTTTGGTGGATAGTGTTGTTCCCGATAATTATATGGGGGGTAACTTCGAGAACTTTGTCTATTGGACGGACGAAGAAGAAACTCACCTAGTAAGTTTGATATCAACAAACTATTGGGGTTGTCAGAGCCCGATAAATATAGATACTATACAAGAACCAATTATCCCTGAATTTAATGTCCAGATATTCGATGATACATGTTTGTTAAATAAAGGAGCTATTATCTTTGGAGATACCTTGACGTCAAATACTTTTTTCTGGTTAGATACGATAGTGGGACCAGCTTCAGGTACACCGATCACAACTGTATATAATATCCCAGCAGGAGTATATGATGTTCAAGTGTCATATCTTACTCCAAATGTTATTCATTATGCATATTATTTGACAACTTTCGGAACTGCAAATTGCATTGATA
>JAQVEY010000437.1 GCA_028697515.1 Bacteroidales bacterium
AAGATTTTGAGAATTAAGCAGAATTCCATTTCTGTATATTTCAGCTAAATATGGCGGATTCCCTTCTGATACTTCAATAATAACAGCACCATTATAAGCGATATCACAAGTAACAGGTCTTGTACTACACAAAAGATTAAAGGTCTGGGAACAGTCTTCAACTAATACTTCTATTGAAGCAGAACCATAACAACCCTGTAGGGTACCAACGACATAGACATCATAAGTGCCGGAATATAACAGTTGTACTTCATCAATAAGCGGATTTTGTAGGTTTGAAGAAAAATAATTTGGTCCATGCCAACTATAACTATAATCATTATTAGTAGACGATACCCAAGCATTCAGGTTAAGCGATCCACCTTGACAAACAGGACTATTACTACTAGCAAATACTTGAAAAGCATTACCAGGATAAACATACAAAGTTGTAACATCTGAAGCAGTACATCCGTTTATATCAGTAACTGTTAAACTTAAAGGCAATTCTCCTGATGTTCCAGCAGGCAAAGTGAAGTGAGCGACAGGATCATGGCTACCATAACTAGGTCCATCCCAAGTATATGAAACAATAAAATCCGAATGTGTTGGCGTAATTGTAATAGTTTGTCCCATGCAATAAGGTGACAGATTATGTGGCAGTGTTACTTCAGGATTCTCCAAAATGCTGACATCAATTTCAAAAACATTTGTGCTACAATTGTCAGCAGATGTCACACTTATGCTATATATTCCTGAGTCTTCATGCTCAAGACCATGTATTATTATAACAGAATTGTTATATTCAAAAGGTACTATTCCGCTTGGTCCTTGTACTATGATTTCAGAACTATTCATACCACAATGTGAACATGTCCCTGTTGAATGTGGGAAAATTACAAGGTCATCATTTTCACATATAGGGCTACAAGTAAACCACATGCAGCTCTGATCTGGAACTACTTCAATATTTGTTGATGCTGATGCTGTGCAACCATATTGATCTCTAGCTATTACTACATATTCTCCTGAATAATCCAGCGAAGTGTAGGGGTTGGGATTGCAGCAAAAGGTATTCTGAGCATTAGGTCGAGTAGCTGTACTATTGTCTTCATCAAACCCAATAGCCCAATCATTCCAAGAATATGCATGCCAGGCATATTCATACTCTGGATTAGGGTTGGAAACAGAAAGTATTATGTCTTCCCCTTGGCAATATGGTGAAGTGTTAATTGGTAAGGGTTGGTCAATAGGGGGATAATAGTTAACAATAAATTCTGCATCTGCCGAACAACCGTTCTCATCATTGACAGTTACTTCGTAAGTCATAGATGGCAAACCATTAATATTTATACATGAATTAGAATATGTTTGCTCAATATGTCCCGTATTCCACGAATAAGTATAGGGAAAAGGATTTGTCGGGTTTGGGGATGCAGTTGCTGTTAGAATAAAATCTGTATTCTCACAAATAAGAACTTCATTTTCAGGATAAATTGTTAAAGGAGATGTAATGTACACAGATAAATCATTAATCACAACATTGACTGAAGAAACATTTTCACAACCTAATAGATCTGTCACTGTTAAACTGTACTCCCCTGCATTATTTGGTGCAGCATGATTAGTTACTGTAGGATTTGAACCATTCCCAGTCCATCCGCTTGGTCCCGACCAACTATAAGAAACTGCTTCAGCATTATATGCATTAAGCTGTATTGGTTGATCAATATCGAAACATCCAGGAATATCAAAACTCGTTTCTGCAAATGACAATTTCTCCAGTTTAAACTTATCAATGCCTAAAAATGCATAATTTTCTTCATTATGTATGTAAATCCATAAAGCATCAAAGTTCTCATTTCCTGGTTCTGCTGGAAAATCTATTATTATTTCATGCCATGATTGCGGATTTACTATTGGGAAATCTCTAGAATCAATTGTTCTACAATATTGAGGGTTTTCGTCTACTTCAGGAATAACATATATATCAATATTTGGTCTAGGAACAATTCCGACTAAATCTGATAGAGAAATCAAACGTACAGTCATATTATCAATTGTGCCAACATTTTGAACCCAAAAGCTCAATCTATAAAATTCATTAGGATTTATTGAATTTGTTAATCTTGCAATTACTCCCTCTTCACGGTTCTCTTCGCCGTTTGAAAACATCATTATAAAACCTTCGTCTGGTGGAGTTGCAAAATGATCACATCTATCATCATCAAATCCAACTCCAGGACATCGATCACAAGTTCCATGTGTGGATTCCCAAGCTATTGGTAATAACATATAACCACATTCAGAAATGGTTTCACATATTATACTCGGATTACAAATTAAGTTACATGGTTCTATATGAAGACAATTATTACCTAAAAATCCTGCATTATGAGCATTACTTAAACCAGAACTATTACTAAACTCATCTCGCTGTGTAGCTACAAAATATTCATATTCAGTACTCATGTCAATGCCTGAAATAGGTTGACCGTTTTAAAGGACAAAAATATAAATTAAAACGGAAAATTATGGCACAAAGATTAAATTATCAATTAACAACGAGCGAACGTCAACGAAGGACATTTAGTGAA
>JAQVEY010000438.1 GCA_028697515.1 Bacteroidales bacterium
CTTATATGGGATGAAATTAATGAGTGAGGCCCTACAGAAAGTGGCTGGTAGTAATCTTAGAAAAATTCTGTCTGCGATGACTTCTAATAGGTTTTTAGGAGTATTTACAGGATTACTAATTACTGCGATAATTCAATCGTCTTCGGCAACTACTGTAATGGTGGTTAGTTTTGTAAATGCTGGACTATTATCACTAACAGAATCAATAGGTGTTATTATGGGTGCCAATATTGGTACAACTGTTACTGCATGGTTGATTTCTCTTATTGGATTTAAAGTTAAAATAAGTGCATTGGCTTTACCTTTAATTGGTATAGGTTTTCCATTAATATTTTCTGGTAAAAGCATTCGTAAATCTTGGGGCGAAGTATTAATGGGTTTTGCTCTTTTATTTATGGGATTAGACTTATTGAAGAATGCGGTACCTGATATTAATAGTAATCCTGATATATTAACATTTCTGCAATCTTATACGGGCTATGGATTCTGGAGTATATTAATATTTTTGGGTATAGGTACATTACTAACAGTAGTAATACAATCTTCAAGTGCAACAATGGCATTAACATTAGTTATGTGTTATAATGGTTGGATAAGTTATGAGATGGCTGTAGCAATGGTACTAGGAGAAAATATTGGTACTACGATTACAGCAAATATAGCCGCAATTATTGCAAATACTACTGCAAAAAGAACAGCATTAGCTCATACACTTTTTAATGTGATTGGAGTAACTTGGGTATTGATATTCTATAAACCAATTGTAAAACTTGTTGCAACAATTTCATTAGGGATTGAAGGAATTTCACCACTTACAGACCCTGTTGCTATTCCAATTGCGTTATCGTTATTCCATACAGGTTTTAATATTTCAAATGTTTTGCTGCAAGTATGGTTTGTTAAGTATATCGAAAAGGCTGTAACTTTTATTATACGTAAAAAGAAAGAAGAAGAAGAAGAATTCGGTTTAAAGTTTATCAATACTGGGATGCTTTCAACATCTGAGTTATCAATACTTCAAGCAAGAAGAGAAATAACTGAATATACAAAGAAAGCATGTAAAATGTTTAATCAAGTTAAAAAGCTATTTGCTGAAACTGATGATAAAAAGTGTAAAAAGATTGCTGAAAAGATTGCAAAGAATGAAATTGCAATGGATCAATTCGAAGCAGATATTGCAAACTATTTGACAAAAATATCTGAGGGGGAATTAAGTATTATGGGAGCAAGAAGAGTGAGAACTTTATTGAAGATTAGTGATAATATTGAAAGTTTGGCAGATGGTAGTTATAATATTTCGGTTGCTTTATCGAGAAAGCTGAAAAAGAAAATATGGTTTACTCCGAATCAGAGAAATAATATAAACGAGATGTTTGTTTTAGTTGATAAGAGTTTTTCAATTACTATTACAAATCTGGAGGATTTTGACAAAGCAAAACCTGATCTGACTTTAATTCGCGAAAACGAAAAAAGAATTAACGAATTGCGTGATGAACTTAAAAAGCAAAATGCTATAGACCTTGAAGATAATAAATATACATATAAGTCTGGAGTTATATATATTGATATAATCACTATTTGTGAGGACATTGGGGATCATCTTATAAATATTAATGAAGCTTTAAGTTTTCAAAAACAAGAACTGTTAAGCGGTCATGGACATCCGGATAGAGATTAAATAGTAAGTTGAAATTATTTATTCTGTTCCGTTAATTTTATCAATATAATCAAATAAAGTACCTTCTTTTATTGAAAAGTTGGATTGGATTAAGGTTTCGATTCTTAGTTCTTCAAGAATAAACTTTGTAATTACCGCAGCAATAGGTATCATTTTTACTCTAATAATTTCCATTCCTGGCATTTCTGTCCTTTGAACCTCATTGTATGTTATAAGTTTATCATATATGAATAAGAAACTTTTTATGTTCAAAATATTTGCAGACTCAGAATCAGAAATATTACATAATTGACATTCGTGTTTGATTAAATTAGCAAATGTTTCGTAGGAACCCGAAGACCCAATAAGTGTTTTGACACTGTATTTTTTACAATCAAATAGCAGATTTTCCAATTCGCTTTTCAGAAGCTGATGAATATTTGTAATATTTTCGCTGCTTAAAGGATCTGAATATTTGTATTTCAATATAAGTCTTGCTACACCAATATTAAAGCTTGATTTCCGTATAATTCCAACATCGTTGCAGATTACGAATTCAATGCTACCACCTCCAATATCAATTATAAGTACAGGATTTGAATAAAGTTTAACGGCGTTTTTGACTCCTTTCCATACAAGTTCAGCTTCCGCATTTCCATCAATTACTTTTACATTTAATCCACTTTGAGATTTTATAGCATTAATTATATAATCTTTGTTTGAGGATGACCTTATTCCACTTGTAGCAGTTGCTACAATATGATCAGTTTTGTGGAATGAAATAGTTTTTTTATAAGATTTTAAAACCTTTATAAGATTAGAGGTCGATTCTTCAGAAATAAAATCACAATGATAATCTTTATTAATTAATGTGATTGCACTTTTCTCTTTATGTAAAAACCTCAAAGGGGTATTTT
>JAQVEY010000439.1 GCA_028697515.1 Bacteroidales bacterium
TCATAAATATTGAGTTTTAATCTTCAGCTAATACGATTATCTTATCATCAGTATCGAAAATAATTTTATCTTCTTTGTTAGGATTTACAACAATGCCATATGTTTGTGATATATCATGTGAAAGTTTTGAGATTTTATAACCTATCGCAATTTCGCTTCTTCTTTTTGCTGATTCAACAATGGTATAGAAATCAATTTCAGTATTTAATTTGATGTAATTTTCTGCTGGTTTTAGATATATTTCGCTTCCTTCGGATCTTAACAAGTCTTCAAATACTCTCATTAGGTGTTTATTCTCTGAAATCTGACTCATCATCAAACTTATAATCTTATCACTTATTATGAAATCGTTGACTTTTGTAACAGAAGCTAAATCTCTGTTTCTAATATCAAGCATTTCGCTTACAATTTTTATTTCTGTGTTTTTTTCTGCGGATATTCGTCTTAAATGAAGTAAAATTATTAATGTTATTGCATCTGCTTCTTGTTGTGGCAATCTGTCGTTATAACATAAAACTTGCACATTATCATAATATGTAACATCAAGATTATCAATCACTACCTTAGAAGTTGTCTCAGCTTTTACAAAATCGAGTTTAATATTTTTTAACGCAGATGACATTATATTCATTTCATCCAAATCTATATCATAGTCTGAAACTATTTTGATATATGAACCTTTCGCAACATATTGATCTAATTCTCTAATCAAAACAGGACCACGCATATTCCATCCGAGAATTAATGTTTTTTCCGGACCTTTAGCCGGCTCGGTATTATTAACTATGTGTTCTTCAGAAATCCTATAATTGATTTTATCAGAAACGATTAAAGTGTCATCATCTTCGGTAATAGCAATTATATTGTCTCCTTCTTTGATTATATAGTCCATTGGGGGATTTACTTGACAAATTCCATTAGCATTCTGAATTCCCATTACAGAAGATGTTTTATAGGCAAATAGAGAATCTGCAAATGTCTTTCCAATCAATTTTGGTTCTTCGTTAAAATATATTTCATCACCATCAAAGTCCATTAGTTCCTGATAAACAATACTTAAACCACTTTGGCGACTTGTTTGAACCATAATTCTGGCAAAAATATCGTCAGCAAGAATAAGTTCAACTTCGTCTTTACCAACCATTTTTGCAACTTCGATATTTTTAAAATTTTTAATTTCTGCAATAATATGATATGGGGTTTTTCTTCTATCCGGATTATTAGTTATGGCAAGAATAGTTTTAATTGTTTGAGCATCAGGATCTCCTTCCTCTGGGCTAAGAATTATGATTGATTTTGCCTGATGTGGATTTACAATTGCAAGGTTTGCTAAATCGGCAGGAGAACCTGATCTGCAGATGACTTTCATGTTTTTCATCTTTGGAATCCTATCTCTGATTTCATCCTCCATTTCAACTTTATCCTTATCTGATAAAATGACTATTCTCGGAGATTTTTGATTTTCACCTGCAACAATCAATTCTGAAATTATGGTAAAAACCTTTGTACTCCATCCTAGAATAAGAGTGTGGTTTTGTTCAATTACAAAACTTTTACCTTTTCTAAGTTGATCCAATTTTGCTTCAATGCCTGAGCTTAATATACCAATCAATGTCGATAGAATAAAAATTCCACCTAGAGTAATAAGAATGGCAATAAATCTGAAAGTCCAACCCGAATCTCCGGCTACAGTTCCGGCGTCCATGGTACGCATAAGACTTTGCCATAATCCTTCGGCAAAATTCATTGGTTCACCTTCTTCAGGATGGATTGACAGCCCCCAAAATATAAGACCTGAACTGATAATTATCAATAATGACAAAATTCCAAGGAAACCAATCATAGCTCCGGTACCACGACTCATTATGTTGTCGAAACGATATTTGAATCTGTCCTTTAATTTAATTCTTTTTCTCATAATCATCTATCATTTTAATGGTTTGTAAACTTATAAACTATTTTTGAATATGGAAAGGATAATTAAAAAATGTTGATATTTAATCAAATGATTTATAATTAAAACCACTGTTGTCCGGAATAAATTCTACAGAAAAGTCTAAATACATTGTCCACAAACAGAAATAGAGAAATGTAAATAAATGGGGCTTGTTAAAAATAAGCATTTATATAAGCCACAGATTCACAGATTTTCTGATTATTTTAATTAATTGCCACTGCTAATAATTAAAACGGATTATCCACAGAAAGATTTTTATCTTCGATAAAAATTGCTTTTTCTGAGTTAATTGCCTTTGGTAATCAAGTAAGGGGACTATAATTCTATTTATAGTTGTGTCAAAATGATTTTTGAGCTTCTAGGGAATGATTTACACTATGTGAATAGTCAAACAAATATATTTTAAGAGTTTAATCTGTGAATCTGTGGCTTAAATATTTTTTATCGGACAATAGTGAATTAAAACAATAAATCATTTTCTTTTTCAATTAATGCTTCAAGGCATAATCCCACAAATTCATCCAGTGTTAGTCCAATTCTTTCACATTCTAGAATGTTTTCACGCTTTACAGAAGCAGCAAATCTCTTGTCTTTCATACGTTTTGTTACAGATTTTA
>JAQVEY010000440.1 GCA_028697515.1 Bacteroidales bacterium
ACCTTCGGATCGGCTGTAAATGGTATAAATGCAAACACTATTACTATAGAAGTTAATATTTCACAAGGAATAAATTTTTATTTGGTTGGTTTGGCAGATTCTGCTGTTAAAGAAAGTCAGCAAAGATTAATTAGTGCAATGACAACTAACGGATATAAATGGCCCGGGAAAAAGATTGTAATTAATATGGCTCCTGCGGATGTTAGGAAAGAAGGTTCTGCTTACGATTTACCTATTGCTATTGGAGTACTGGCAGGATCGGAGCAAATTAGTGATAAGTTGCTTGAAGATTATATTATGATGGGAGAACTTTCTTTGGATGGAGATGTAAAACCTGTGAAAGGAGCCTTGCCAATAGCCATTGAGGCAAGAAATGCAGGATTCAAAGGAGTTATTTTGCCAATTGAAAACACACGAGAAGCTGCTGTAGTCGAAGGCTTAGAAGTATATGGGGTTAGTAAACTTAGCGAACTAGTTGATTTTCTCAATGGGACAAAAACTATTGAAAGAGTTATTGTTGATATAGAAGCAGAGTTTCAGAAATGTATCGAGGAATCCGAAATCGATTTCGCTGATGTAAAAGGCCAGGAAAATGTAAAAAGAGCATTAGAAATTGCAGCAGCAGGAGGACACAATATTGTTTTGATAGGACCTCCCGGTTCAGGAAAAACAATGCTTGCCAAACGTATTCCGGGAATATTGCCACCATTAAGTCTTGATGAAGCTATAGAAACAACTAAAATCCATTCTGTTGCAGGAAAGACCGAGGGAGGAAAATCCTTGATGCTTCAAAGACCTTTTCGAAGTCCGCATCATACAATTTCTGATGTCGCATTGGTAGGAGGTGGTACATATCCACAGCCCGGAGAAATTTCATTGGCTCATAATGGAGTTCTATTTCTTGATGAGCTTCCCGAATTTAAAAGAACTGTTCTTGAAGTGATGAGACAACCCCTCGAAGATAGAGTAGTTACGATTTCGAGAGCTAAATTTACTGTCGAATATCCTGCCAGTCTTATGCTTATTGCAGCAATGAACCCTTGTCCTTGTGGTTATTATAATCATCCTGATAAAGAATGTATATGTTCTCCTTCTACTGTGCAAAAATATCTTAGTAGAATCTCAGGACCTTTATTCGACAGAATAGATATACATCTTGAAGTAACTCCAGTAAGTTTTGATAAATTATCGGATGTTAGACCTGCTGAGAAAAGTAGCGAAATACAGAAAAGGGTTATTAAAGCAAGACATATTCAAAATGACAGATTTAAAAAACGTAAAAATGTTTACTGCAATGCTCAGATGAATTCAAAAATGATAAAAGAATTTTGTAAGCTTGACGAAACTTGTTTAACTTTATTGAAAAATGCAATGGAAAAACTGGATTTGTCTGCCAGAGCTTATGACAGAATTATTAAACTATCACGAACAATTGCCGATCTCGAAAGCAGCGAAAATATTTTTCCATCACATATTGCTGAAGCAATTAATTATCGTAGCCTTGATAGAGAAAGTTGGGGAAAATAATATTTGAAATAGGTTATTATGAATAATAGTAAAATAGAGGTTAAAGGAACTGAAATAACAATTTTAAAAACCCAATCTGACGATTATATTTCTTTAACAGATATTGCACGTCATAAAGATGCTGATCATACTGACACCATTATCCAAAATTGGATGCGAAATAGAAATACCATTGAATTATTGGGCTTTTGGGAAAGTATTTACAACCCCATTTTTAAACCCCTCGAATTCGAGGGGTTTAGAAAACAAGCTGGATTAAACAGCTTTGTGATGACTCCTAAAAAGTGGATTGAATCAACAAATGCGATTGGTATTATATCTAAAGCCGGACGTTATGGCGGTACTTTTGCTCATAAAGACATTGCATTTGAGTTTGCTTCTTGGATTTCAATTGAATTTAAACTTTATGTGATAAAAGAATTTCAACGATTAAAAGCCGATGAAAATGATCGACTAAAATTAGAATGGAACTTGCAGAGAACACTTGCAAAAGTGAATTATCATATACATACAGATGCAATAAAAGAAAATCTTATTCCAGAGGAATTGTCAAATCAACAAATTAGTTTTGTTTATGCCAACGAAGCCGACATGCTTAATGTGGCTCTATTTGGTAAAACTGCACTGAAATGGCGTTCTGAACATCCCAATGCTGAAGGAAATATTAGAGATATGGCAACAATAGAACAATTGGTGGTTTTGTCAAATCTTGAGAGCATTAATGCTGTACTCATTCATCAGGGATTAAATCAAAGTGAAAGACTGGTACAATTAAATAAAATTGCCATTACACAAGTGAAATCACTGCTGGGAAATAAAAAATTGAAAAAACTGAAATAATGACTACTGAAGAATTTAATGACACATATATTTCAGACCAAAAGGGAGAATAATATTTAAAATTATTAAATAAGTATTAATAATTAACCCGTTGTGCATTTAAAAAGTAAATAAAAAAAGTTGTCCATTGAATCATAAAAATTCTTATATTTAACTGATTATCAAACACTTAAATATATGAACAACTTTATTCAAAACTACAAAAT
>JAQVEY010000441.1 GCA_028697515.1 Bacteroidales bacterium
TTTGAACTCCTAAATGGTTTAGATTTCCAGTAGCCGAACGTAAACCATTACTAATATCACGAACAGACTGGCTTTTTGCAAACTGACAAAAAAGCATAGAAACTAAATGTGTCCAGCTATTATATCCCTTATGGTGTTTATCGCTTTGTTTGTCTTTTACTATTTTCTTAAAAATATTACGATCTAGTTTTGAAATTATCTGAGAAAATAATGTTACATTTGCCATGAGAGAGTTTTTTTTGGTTTTGCAACTCAAAGATAACCTCTTTGAGATACTTTAAAAAATTTCTCTCATTTTTTTAACGTTTAGGACGCTATTGATCTATAATTACAATATAATTTTGGATATTATGAATACTTTTATATATTTACAATCGTATTTTAAGCATTTTCTATGACTAAAAAGTATCGTATTTTAATCGCAGATGATGATTCCTTAAATTATCTTTATTACAAGGAAATTTTGGATAATCAAATTTATGATATTATATACGTTGATAATGGATTAAAAGCAATTGAAACTTTAAAAGAAAATCCTGAAACAATTGATCTTATATTGATGGATATGAAAATGCCAGATATGGATGGATTTACTGCTACTAACGAAATACGCAAATTCAATTTAACAATTCCTATTATAGCTCAAACCGCTTATGCCTATAGAGAAGACTACGAAAAGGCTATTAATGCAGGTTGCTCTGATTATATCTCCAAACCTATCCGAGAGGACATACTTATTTCTAAAATTGAAAAACTTCTTAAAATCTATAACTCATAAAATTAAGTTTCAGTCGTTTTTTTTCTAATTTTGAAAAAATTTATTTTTAAATGCGACTACTGATACTAAATTATGAATATCCCCCACTTGGTGGTGGTGCTGGTGTAATAACTCAGAACATTGCCGAAGGACTTGCATCAAGAGGGCATCAGATAAGCGTCATTACAACATGGTACGAAGGAGAACCTGAAGAAATTACTTCAGGAAATCTAAGAATTATAAGACTAAAATCCAAAAGAAAAAAACTATTTCAGTCAAATCCGGTAGAAATGCTGTCTTGGATGTTTGCAGCTAAGAAATTTCTTAATAAACATCTTCTAACCGAAAAATATGATTTATGCTTTGCCAACTTTTCTCTTCCTGGAGGTGAAGTTGCATACAGCATTAAACTGAAATATAAAATTCCATACGTGCTTATGTCTCATGGGCATGATATCCCATGGTTTATGCCAGAAGAAATGATGTGGTACCACGCATTAACATATCATTGGATACATACAATTTGTCTGCAATCGGAAAGGAATTATATTCAATCAGAAGAAATGAAAATAAATATAGATTCATTTCTTGGCAAAAGTTTTAACAGTAAAAATAAAATCGTATATAATGGATGGAACAGCAGACTTTTCAGTCCAGACTATAACTTACGTTCAAATAAGTTTACAATTCTATTCATCGGAAGACTTGTAAAACAAAAAGACCCACTAAGTTTTTTAAAAGCCATTCGAATAGTAAAGTCAGAAATTCCTGATTTTGAAGTACATATACTTGGAGATGGCAAACTTAGGAAGCATATGGAGAAATTCATTAAACAAAATGATTTAGCAAAATTTGTAGTATTTAAATCTTGGATTTCTAAACCTGAAATGTTATGTGAATACAGATCAGCTTCACTTACTGTTTTACCATCACTTAATGAGGGGATGAGTATAGCGACTCTCGAAGCTCTTGCCTGTGGTCAATATGTTATTGCCACTAAAGTCAGCAACAATGAAAGTCTGATTTTTCCTGGAGAAAACGGAGAGTTTATCGAAAAGAAAAATCCAAGAGATATAGCAGATAAAGTTCTTGATTTTTACAATAATAAGTTCCTGTCAAATTACCTTATTCCAACAGAAAATTTGAATAAATACCACAAACTTTTTGAGTGGGATAATATTATAGATGAGTATGAAAAAGACCTTGTCGGGATTGTTGAGCAAATAAAATTAACCTAAATTTTAAATACTAATCATTTCGTAATTATTTAGCTGGTAGAATAATAATAGGGAGTATTCCAAAAAGGCATGGTGCAAGGTGCATAGAGCTATCATTACTGTAAATAAAGATTATTTTTCTTGATTTAAAAATCCATAAAGTCTATTTATAACTTTTATCCCATGCTCCTTGCTCCGGGCCCCATGCCTTTTATCGATTAATAACTCCAAAAAAGTATTTAATTAAACACCCACCTAAATAAATACATCACTTCAATAGTTTCTTGAGCTCTAATTGAAATGTTTCATTATAATTAATCCCATTGTGATTTTGCCCCTCAAGTTTTATCAATCTATCGACTGGTTTGAAGTATTTCTGCAATTTAACTGATGATTTATAGTAAATCACATCGTCCTTATCTCCATGAAATATTACTACTGGACATTTAACTTTCTGAATATGCTCATAAGTTCTTAACTTGTACTTAACGACAAAAGAAGGTACTACCCAAAAATAATGTCTGGCTAAATCGGGCATACTATAATATGGTGCTTGTAGAATTAGAAGTTTTGGCTTATTAACAGAAGCTAG
>JAQVEY010000442.1 GCA_028697515.1 Bacteroidales bacterium
ATATGCTACATGAGCGGCAGCATGATTTCCATCACATGTTAAAAACTTTTTTGATTTTGTCATATTACTTCTATTTAAATTTTTCTTCTGAGTAAACTATCAATAAATTGAATGGCTAAAATTAACAATAATTATTATTATAATACCTGATTTTTATGTGTTTTACAAAAGAAATTTAAAATTAGAATCCTTCTAAATAGCGCAACTAATGGATTGTAAAACTATATAAGAAATGCCTAAACTTAAAAGTATTCACTCTTAAATTTAGGCACTTTAGGCACTCTTTACCCTAGGCAGAGTCGAAGGGTAGGCACTACCTACTCCCTACAAGCCTTTGTCCATTGTCCACAAAAACTCTTCGTTGGTTGGCGTTTGCATCAAGCGTGAACGCATAAATTCCATAGCTTCGACTGAATTCATATCGGCAAGGAATTCTCTTAGTATCCACATACGATTTATCAAATCATTATCGATAAGCAAATCTTCTCTTCTTGTGCTTGAAGCAACAATATCAACAGCAGGATAAATTCTCCTATTTGAAAGTTTTCTATCAAGTTGTAATTCCATATTTCCAGTTCCTTTGAACTCTTCGAAGATAACTTCGTCCATTTTTGAACCAGTTTCTGTTAGAGCAGTTGCCAAAATGGTTAAAGAACCTCCGTTTTCTATGTTACGTGCAGCTCCAAAAAACCTTTTTGGCTTGTGCAAAGCGTTAGAGTCAACACCACCAGAAAGTACTCTTCCCGAAGCCGGAGCTACAGTATTATATGCTCTTGCCAGACGAGTTATTGAATCAAGCAAAATTACGACATCATGACCACATTCTACCATACGTTTTGCTTTTTCCAAAACAATATTTGATATTTTCACATGACGATCTGCTGGTTCATCAAAAGTAGAAGCAATGACTTCTGCATTTACATTTCTTGCCATATCTGTAACCTCTTCTGGTCTTTCGTCAATTAGCAGAATAATTAAGTAAACCTCTGGATGGTTTGCAGCAATTGCATTTGCTATTTCTTGAAGTAGCACGGTTTTACCTGTTTTTGGTTGAGCAACAATTAATCCGCGTTGTCCTTTACCAATTGGAGCAAATAAATCCACAATACGTGTAGATAAGGTTGCTTTTCCGTTGCCAGTAATATTGAATTTTTCGTCCGGGAATAATGGAGTCAAATGATCAAAAGGAATACGATCACGCATAAGAGCTGGGTCGATGCCATTAATTTTGATAACTTTGATGAGCGGGAAATATTTTTCACCTTCTTTAGGAGGTCTGATAGTTCCTTCTACTGTATCTCCAGTACGTAAGCCAAAGAGTTTTATTTGAGATTGAGATACATAAACATCATCAGGAGAATTCAGATAATGATAATCAGATGAACGTAGGAATCCGTAACCATCTTGAATAATCTCAAGAACTCCCGTTACTGCAATTATTCCTGAAAAATCAAATTGTTCTTCTTTTTTTAATTTAATTTCTTTTTCAGGTTTTGGCTGGTTTTCTTGAACATTGTTTTCAGGCTGAGGATGAGTTTCTTCAATTTTTTTTACTTCTTCAGGAGTTTCAGAGAGCTTTTTAGCATCTGTATCAATAGAATCCTTTTTTATAGTATTATCCTGAACTACAGTTTTCTTCAATAAAAGCTTTCTTTCTTCAGCAGCATGATCCTCAGCAGTTTCTTGCTCAGTTTTTTTGCTTTTTGAATCATTATCAGATTTAATAATCTTTTCTTCTGATTTTCTTTTTGTCAAATCTGTAACCTTCGCGTTTTTTTCTTTATTTGGATTGTTATTTAATCTTGTTAGATTTTCGTTTTTTACCTGAGCATTTGGTTTAAACTGCTCTTGCTGACTTTTTTCCTCGCTAACTGCTGGAATAGTTTTTTCTGCAGCAGGAACAACCTCAGCTGGGGTTTCGCTCGAAAACAGATTTGAATGACTATTGACAACGCTATATGCTACTTTTTTTGCCTTAATCTTTGTCCTTGGTCTTTTCTTACCGTCAGAGTTACTAGTTGATACTTCATTGGATGCTTTTATAGCTTGTAAATCAAGAATCTTGTAAATTAAGTCTTGTTTTCGAAAAGATTCAACCTTATGAACTCCTAAGTTTTTTGCTATCTCTTTTAATTCGGGCAGCAACTTTGCATTTAATTCTAATATATCATACATGATTTAAAATTGTGATGTGTTTGAACATTAAATTATTATCTGATTTGTTATGCTCTGCTGAATTAGATTACAAAAATTTTAATATGCAGAACGTTTTAACACTACAAAAATAAATATTATTTTTAATATCAAAAATTTTTTTTAGTTTTTTTTCAAAAAATAATTCAAAAGTGGCAACCTCTTTGATATTAATATCGTTTAATAATAGAGTAATAAAATTGCTTTATGAGACAGTTAAAAATTGCGAAAAAGGTAACCACAAGAGATACTCCTGCGTTTGAGAAGTATTTATTGGAAATTGGCCGCAAGGATATGGTCTCACCTGACGAGGAAATTGAATTGGCTCAAAAAATAAAAAACGGAGATGAAAAAGCATTAGAAAGGTTGGT
>JAQVEY010000443.1 GCA_028697515.1 Bacteroidales bacterium
TTTCTTTTGTCTTATCAATATTTTTAGCATTCGAGTCAAAACAAAAGAACAACAGAAAAACAAATAGAATAGAGTAGAATATCTTAAACATATCTTCTTTTTACAATATTAAGGAATGAAGTTACTGTTGACTGCGATCTATCCCAATTGAATTTGCTGTCAAGAAATTTTTGGGCTTCTTCAAATGAAGATAAAGAATTGAGATGTGTTACGGTCTCTTCAAATGCATCACTATTGCCAACGAACAATTCTCTAACGAATAAAAATCTGTCTCCAACACCTATTGCAGACTTAATATCGCTTACAGGTTTTAACCTACCTGAAATATCTGTCGGATTAGTTTTTTGTGCAAGCGATTCGTTTAAAGATGTTTTATTTTGACCTAAGGTTTCTCCTACTGTTTTTATGCCGACAGAATTATTTGTTCCAAACAAACTTGTCTGTTCAACAACTATCTTTTTAACGGTTGGTTGTGAAAATATTTCTTTGGGTTTTTCCTCATGCTTTGGTTCTTCTTCTTGAATAGGTTTTGTTTCGATAGGTATTTGATCTTCAGAAATACTAGATTTTGTTTCATTAGAATTGTCAATGAAATCCAAATCAATATTATCCTCTTCTTTCTGTTCTGTCAATTCTTCGGGCAGTTGATTTATTTCAGGTTCTGCTATCTTATAAGTCGCTACAGGTTCTAATTTTTTATCATGTCCTGAAAAATCAGAAACTTCAAGATAATAATCTCGCAGCATTTGTAATAATATGTCTTTTTCTATCTTGTTAAAACTATTGTTTTCAAATTTCTCCAAGAAGTCAGAGATATTTTTTAGCTTTTCTTTTAAATCTATAATATTGGTCATGCTAAATAATTTTCTAAATTTGTGATTAATATTTTTTACAAAATTAGAAAAATTTTTTAGAAATGTTTCTCGAACAACCTAGAAAAGGTGAACCAAAAAAAGGATGGATTGAAGTCATTGCTGGGTCAATGTTTTCAGGAAAGACAGAAGAGTTGATAAGACGTTTACGCCGAGCTGAGTACGCTAAACAAAAGGTTGAAATCTTCAAACCTGCCATTGACATTAGATACAGTGAAGAAGATGTAGTATCACACAATGCCACCTCAATCAGATCAACACCTGTTTCGTCTTCACAAAACATTCTCCTATTAACAGGAGATGTTGATGTAGTTGGAATAGATGAAGCTCAGTTTTTTGATGAAGGCATTGTTGATGTTTGTGTCAACTTAGCTAATCAGGGAATTAGAGTTATAGTCGCTGGACTTGATATGGATTTTAAAGGGCGGCCATTTGGTCCTATGCCTGATTTATTTGCCATAGCAGAATATATTACAAAAGTACATGCTGTATGTATGCACTGCGGCGATTTGGCTCAATACTCTCATCGTAAATCAGCAAGTGCAGATGTCGTTCTACTTGGTGAAAAAGATATATACGAACCATTATGCAGACGTTGTTTTATTGAAGCTAATTCGAAAAAAGAATAATGCAAAGATTTTCACTTAAAAATATTAGCAACTTACTTGAAGGTATTTTCTTTGGAAATGAAGAAAACTCATTTGAAAAAATTGCCACCGACAGCAGAAATTTGAGCAGTTTCAACGAAGTTCTTTTTATTGCTATTTCAGGACAACAACACGACGGGCACAAATTTATAACTGAATTATATAAAAAAGGCGTTAGATCATTTTTAATCAGTAAAAAAATTGATTTCCAAAAATTTCCATTGGCTTCTTTTGTGCTAGTTAAAAATTCTGTACAAGCTCTACAGAAACTTACAGCATTAAAAAGAGATATTTATTCGAAACCCCTGATTGCAATAACAGGAAGTAATGGAAAAACAATAGTCAAAGAATGGCTTTATTGGATTTTAAGTCCATATTTTCAGATTACTCGTTCACCTAAAAGTTATAATTCTCAAATAGGCGTCCCTCTTTCACTGTGGTTAATTGATGAAAATACTGAAATTGCAATAATAGAAGCAGGTATTTCCAAGCCCGATGAAATGGAATTACTCGAAAAGATAATTAAACCAAATATTGGCATTATAACTAATATAGGATCTGCTCATCAGGCAAATTTTAAAAGCCCAGATCACAAAGCATCAGAAAAGTTAAAACTCTTTAAGAACTGTAGTACTGTAGTCATAAACAAAGAAAACACTCCTGCTTATTCACAGAAAGACTTATTTGAGAGCAACACAAAAATAATAAGCTGGTCTTTTAATGGCAACTCCGAGGTTAATATTAAAGATGTATCTGTAAATGATGATTTCTCTGCAATATGTGTTGAATACAAAAATAAAAATTACAATTTCAGAATCCCCTACACAGACAAAGGTTCAATTCAAAATGCAATTAGTTGTTTTTGTCTGCTGACTGCATTAAATATTGAAATCAATGATAAATTCCTTAACCGATTTACAAATCTTCCGGGAGTAAAAATGCGTCTCGAAACAGTTGATGGAATCAACAACAGCATAATAATTAACGATGCATATAATTCAGATATTAACTCACTTGAAAT
>JAQVEY010000444.1 GCA_028697515.1 Bacteroidales bacterium
ATGAAATTAAGGAAGAGATTAATGACCTTGCAAAAAAAAGGCAGGATTATATTGATGAAAAAATGAAAGAGGAAAATGTTGAAGATGATTTTGGTGCTGCCATAGAATCTTCGATATTGGAATTTGCAAAAAACAAAGGATTTGAAGTCAAGAAAAATTGATAGTGTTAGTTTAATTCCAATTCAGGAGCATCAAGTTGATTGCTCCTGTTTTTTTTGTACAGTTTACTCTTTATAGATTTAAGTAATGTTCGATTTTTATCAAAATGCTATTACAATCAGTGAAAAAAAGTGGATTAATACAGTTGCTCCAAAAATCTTTTGCATTCCTCATTACTCGGAGCTTTCCCATGCCAGTTGTAATCGCCCTCAATTTCGGGAACGCCTTTACCCATGACAGTATGTGCAATTATTACATTTGGTTTGGTCTGATTTAAGTTTTGAAACATGAACAACAGATCTTCAATATTATTACCGTCACATTCGAGGACATTCCAGCCAAAAGAACCAAACCTTTCACGCAAAGGATCTAATTCCATTACATCAGATGTTTTTCCGTCAATTTGAACATTGTTACGATCAACAATCAGTGTTATACTTGTCAATTGGTGATAAGATGCACTCATGACAGCTTCCCAAATTTGTCCTTCTTGTAATTCGCCGTCTCCACAAATGCAGTAGATACTACGTTCAATGTTATCAAGTTTGTCTGCTAGTGCCATTCCTACACAAATTGACAATCCCTGACCTAGCGAGCCTGAGGCTGTTTCAAGTCCGGGCACTCCTGCAGTTAAAGAAGGATGTCCTTGCAAACGGCTATTTAGTTTTCGTAGTGTCATCAGTTCTTCAACAGGAAAATAACCGGATAGTGCAAGGCTTGAATACAAAACGGGTGCTACATGTCCTACTGATAAAACTAGTTTATCGCGGTTTTTCATTCCTGGATTCTGAGGGTCATGATCTAAAACTTCGAAATACAAACTTGTGAAAACATCTGCGAGACCTAACGATCCTCCAAGATGACCCGAACCGGCTTCTGTTAATGATTTTATGACTAATTCTCTGATTTTCCTTGCAGTTTCCTGTAGAAATGATATTTTATCGCTAACCATGAACTTTCAGATTAGTTATGTTTTGGATATGAAATAACTGTTTTAATAATATAGGATTCAGGATATTTTTCCTTGATTTTGTTTAGCAAAACAACTGCATCGAATCTTTTTAAATAATCTCCTACATGAACTTCAAAGTTAGGTTCAATATAAACAACATAGGCTTCCTGCCCATCTTCATTAAATCCAATTCGTAAAGCATTTGCCTGACTGCGTGCGTCCTGGTGATTTTGAGCATAAATTTTTACACGATAACCGCAAAAACCTCTTCTTTTTTTGTTTAAACCAACATGTGTTTCAATAAAATTCTCTAAATCAGCACTTTGAGAGATATTTACTTTTCCGTTATAATACTGACTATCAAAAAATTTGACTTCTTCGGGAGTAATACTTTGTGAAAAAGCAGGCAGGCTAAAAATTGCGGTTAATAATATGATTATCGAAAGTCTCATTTTCAAATTTTGATGTAAAATTATGTTATTTTTTAAACTTTTCAAAATTTTGTTCGTGCTCAACTTTTATCTTATATGGTATTCCAAGTTTTGAAACTGTCACACTACCAGTAATCTCGAGCTCCGGAGCTCGTTTTTGAAGTTCTCCTATCAAGAATAGAATATTTGTTAGAGCATCTTTTGTTGAAAGCTCAAATGAAACGGGATATGTCTCCTTTGAGTTTGCCGGTATTTTAATTTTTTCAAGTTTTTTTACTTTTCCTACATTTTTGTCATTTACCAGTAAATCGAGATTTACATTTTTAACTTTAAAAGAAAAATTGTTTGGATTTTCGATTGGTACCATTATTTTAAGACGGACTGCTTTCATGCTTAACTCTTCTATTTCCATACCTTCGGGATTCCCGATATTCAGTTGTTGTATCGAGCAAGATATAAGTAAACTAGTGGAGATTATTAATAGAATCAGAAATGGATTTTTCATTTTACTTTTTGGTTTTTTTGATAATCATTTGCCTTATATAGTACTATTATAGAATTTTGAATAAGAATTATCAAAATATTATTTTATCCGCGAATTTCACAAAATCTATACCGTTAAAATTACCGCTACTCATCATTAAAATATTTGTGTTGGCAATTTCTATTTTCTCCAGATAATTTTGCAGTTTGTTGGTATCTGTAAAGATTAGTACATTTCCACCAAATCCTTCTTTAACAAAATCTTCGGTAAGCTCGGGGAGTTGTTTGTGCTTTAAAACTTCATTACTGTAATAAACTATTGCTATATCTGCGCTTTTCATGCTATCCTTGTACTGTGGAATAAAGTTTTTTTGCAAACTGCTAAATGTGTGCAACTCTATACAGGCAATCAATTTTCGGTCTGTAAATTTTTGCTTTAAGGCATTTATTGTTGCTTTTAATTTTGATGGGGCATGTGCAAAATCAAGGTAAAATGCAGATTTTTCATTTTC
>JAQVEY010000045.1 GCA_028697515.1 Bacteroidales bacterium
ACTGGATCGAAGATCAGCAAAAACTGATTGTTGGTTGTGGCGGAAGTTTATGGGTTTATGATATGCAAAATCCTGAAAATCCGGTAATAATAGCAAAAAGAGCATTTTTGCAACTAATCCAGACAACCGATCTGTATGGAGATATTTTGTTCGCTGCTGCAGAAAGTGATGGTTTATATGCACTTGATTTTACAAGTGATAGTTTAACTATTTTGCATTCATACAACCCACTTACTTTTCAATATTCGGGAGAGCCACAAGCTATTTTTGATTTCTCACGAAGTTATGACACTCTATTTGTTCCTGTTTACAGTGATTTTTATAAAAGTATCAGAGTTGTTACCTATGATCAAGAGGATGGTTTCTCCGAACTTTATGATTACAATTTTCAATTAGGGATATCTCCGGCGATTAAGAACGGAGCAAGATGTATTTCTATTAACGACAAATACATTGCTGTAGGGAAGCAAAAATTGCCTTTAGAAATATTTCAAAAAGGAGAAATTTATATTTTTAACAGGTATTATCCTTACAATAAAATCTGTTCATACGAAGACAGTCTTCTTAACAAAGTTCAAAAAGTAAGATTTGCTGATTTAAACGAAGACATCTTATTTGCTTGTGCTGGTTCTAATAATGCCGGATTAACATCCCACTTTTTCGCATTTCATATTGATGAAAACAATATCGTACCGGTTGATACATTTTCAATTGGCCTTGGTGAAATCGGATTGGGATTACCTATTGTAAGTGCTGTAAATATTCTTAACATGGATTCTCGAAATGATACTATTTTCTTAGCAACTACATGCTGGGTTGACATTGATAATTATCAGCTTGGCGAAAACTTTTCATTTATCCCGGTACTTGACGCATCAAATCTTCCTGAGCAACCAATGAGTTACGACTCACATTTTTATGGTGGTTTATGGCATTTCGATGTTGCTCTAATGCATGGAACACCTTATATGGCAATTGCTTCAGAATGGTTAGGCTTACTAATATCAGATATAACCGATTTTGACAATCCACTTGATACCCTTTTAATGACATCTACTGGTGGTTGGGTTCAACATACTAAAATTACAGGAGATACTCTGTGGGTAGCAAGCGAAGGTTGGGGACTAGCTGTTTATAAAACAGATAGTTTATTATTTGAAAACGGGTATAACACAGATGCTATGATAATGCATAAATATGTAGCATATCCTGGACATTACTTTGTACCTGATTTTGAGTTTATTAATGATACTCTTTTGTATTTGGCAAGTGGACATATCTTCAATTTAAAAAACTGGTTTACAGGAGGTGAAGCAGAGTTTGTATATCAAACCAATTTAGGAGAATTCGTAACAAAAATAGCTAAAATAAATACAAATCTGGGAACAAGAATAGTTCTTGGTAAAGGTGTTTGGCTGTTATCAGATTTGGAAATGAGTTTTTATAATCCTGAAAATGAACAAGCTATCGGAGAAGAAATCCTTTTAAACAATGAACCTACCGCCTTTGCTGTTTCAGATGATGTTTTATTTTATCCATACAGGACATTACCATATCTTCAACAAGGTGACATACATTTAGTTGCTGCAAAAATTGAGAATGATGAATTAACAATTCTTGAAGATACGTTATTTGCATCAAACACAATAGATATAGTTGGAGCTGTTGATGCAGAAGAAAACATTGTAGTAATAGGTTCTGGTGCTACTTTTACATGGTATGAGTGGAACGGTGAAGAGTTCGTATTACAAAATTCTTATACTCATACTAATACTGCACAAATGGCATCGGGGGCGAAAATTAAAAACAATCTTCTTTATGCTTCTTATCGTTATGATGGACTCAAAGTAATTGATATGAGCGATGGAACAGAACTTGCATATTTTAAAGGAAGTGGAGGTTATGATGGAATGGCAGGTTCGGGGAACAGTATTGTAAATGTTGGAGACGATGGTAAAATATATCTTACTGACTTTTATTCTGGGATTTTTATAATAAATGCTTATGATTTAACCATAAACATTGCTGACGAATTTAGTAAAATGCCTGTTAATAACGATTTTTTCTCAGTTTATCCAAATCCCGCTATTGAAGAATTTTCAATTTTGCTAAATAAAGATTTTCAAAACCACAACATTTCTCTTAAAATTACTGATATTACAGGTAAAGAAGTGATAAGAAAAAGTAATTTCGACAGTAACCTAACTACAATTGAAATCAAAAACTGGCGTCCGGGAATATATTTTATCAGTGTTTTGGAAAATGGGGAAATTCTTAAAACAGAAAAAGTTTTGATAAATTACTAAATAAAAGCCATAAATTATGAAAAAAAAAATTTACATTATTTCACTACTAATGTTTTTCAACAATATTATTTTTGCACAGACAGACTGGACATATTTTTCAGAAGAGCCCATACTATCAATGGATCCATTAGTTTCTTGGGGAGCATACGGTCAGCCAACAGTAATAATTCATAACGACACAATAAAAATGTGGTATGCAGTTGCAGAAACGACACCCACAGATCCCGTTATGCGTGGAAGAATCCATTATGCATGGTCTCTTGACGGCTTTACATGGAATAAGCACCAAAATAACCCTGTCTTAGATGTTGGAGAAGTTGGACAATGGGATGATGAATGGCTTGATACTCCAGGGATATTATGGGACGGCAATGAATTTAAACTCTACTACTATGCAGATGCAGAATATTTTGCAGGCAATTTGGATAATACTGCAATTGGACTTGCAACCTCCCCTGATGGTATTAACTGGACACGACAAGGTAAAGTTCTTGATATGGGTGCCCCTGATGAGTGGGATGGTCATCATATTGAGTTACCTGCTTTGTACTACGATAGCGAATTAGGATTATATGCAATGCTTTACACCGGCGCTGACAGATCAAACTATCCAAATGTTGGCTTCATTAAAATAGGACTTGCCTTATCCTTCGATGGACACGACTGGTTTAAATGGGATGAAAATCCTGTAATGGACGTTGGGTCCTACCCTTCTTTTAATGATATTGGAGTTGCTGGTCCAGCATTAGTCGAAACTGATGGTATTTTTGAAATGTGGTACTCTGGAATTCAAGCATTTGACCCTGAAATCAATTCCTACGATTCTTTAAAAGTAGGATATGCAGTTAGTCTAAATGGAACAAGCTGGATTCAATATCCGGGCAATCCTGTTATGACAGCTACTCCGGGTGATAGCACTGTTTTTTGGGCTTTTGGCGTTGTGTGGGATGATTCAGATGAACTTTATAAAATGTATTTCGAGAGTCATCATTGGCAATATGAGGAACCTTCTCAACCAGGGGTTTTTAATACAATAAATGCAATTTTTTATGCAACTGCTCCGCGAACAGTTATATATTCACCAGATTGTAGCACCTCCGTAAGCGATAATATTACAATTTTTACAGGCGGTAGCACTCAACTTGAAGCTCATGGTGGGGAGTTTTATCAATGGGATCCTGCTGATGGTCTTAGCAGTACTGATGTTTCTAATCCTATCGCATCACCCGAAGAAACAACAACATATACTGTTTTAATTGTTAGCGAGAACTGTATTACAAAAGAGGAAGTTACAGTAACGGTTTTCGATAATTCACAAATAAATGAGAACTTTGTTGACTTTCAACTGAAAGTCTTTCCTAATCCTGCAAAACCAAACTCGGAAATATTTGCAAATTACAATTTTCGAAATGCAAGTATAACTGTAAGCAATGTTTTAGGACAAGTAGTTTACGCTGGAACAGTAAATGATGGAAATAAAATATTTGATGCGAGCATACTTAATCCGGGATTCTATAATATCAGAATTGCAGAAAATAAGTCAATTTATAATACTAAAATTATTATTGAATAATGCTGTTTAGGAAAAGATTTTATTTCATCTTATTTGCTTTAAATATAGCCACTAATTGTACAAACATATCTGCACAAACAATTTGGACTAAATATCCCAACAATCCCGTAAAAGAATGGAGTGCGCAGGCTTCTTGTATAATTGAGGAAGGAACAATCAAAATGTGGTATGCATCAGGACATCTTGGAATATCAAGAATAAAAGCAGCATGGTCCAATGATGGATTATCGTGGAATGACTATAATGAAGGGGATCCAGTACTAGCCTTAGGCGAATTAACAGAATGGGACAATACATGGCAAGATACTCCGGAAATTTTAAAAATAGAAGATACTTACTATTTATTTTATTATGGAGACTCTACAACACGACTACTCTACTCCATCGGAACATATGATTCCATTACATGTGCTATTGGATTAGCAAAATCTAATGATGCTGAAAACTGGTCAAAATCAGCATTTAACCCTGTTTTTACAAAAGGTGACAGTATTGTTTTTGATGGCAGATGGATTGAATCTCCAACAGTGATTTTTGATGAAAACAAATCTCAATTTTATCTATGGTATAGTGGAATGCCGTGTAGTTTAATTTGCAAAACAGGTTTGGCAATTTCTACTGATGCTGAAATATGGCTAAAACATCCCAATAATCCTGTGGTTTCTGTTGGTCCATATTTTTACGATTTTGTTGGAGTTTATACTCCTTGTGTAATCAAGTCAGACGATATATTCGAAATGTGGTATTCTTCTATGCCTCCAGTTGAAGAATCGTGGGATTCTTTAACAATAGCCTACGCCGTTTCATTAGATGGAATTAATTGGATAAAATACCCCAGCAACCCTGTTTATGACAGGTTTTATCCACCGTTTAATATAGAAAGTGATGCTGTCTCAACATGGGCACCTGAGGTGTTATATATTGCCGACTCTAATAAATATTTAATGTATTACGATGGTTCTAATGGTATAAATTTAGCTATTGCTGATAGAGATGTCTTATTCTCCGAAAATTGTAACATTTCAATATCAGAAAACTTGACTATTAATTATGGAGAACAAACTCAATTACTGGCTAGTGGTGGAAACTTATATCACTGGATTCCTGATACAGGACTTGATAATGCTTTTGTTTCTAATCCTATCGCATCACCCGAAGAAACAACAACATATACTGTTTTAATTGTTAGCGAAACGTGTATAACAAAAGAGGAAGTTACAGTAACGGTTTTCGATAATTCACAAATAAATGAGAACTTTGTTGACTTTCAACTGAAAGTCTTTCCTAATCCTGCAAAACCAAACTCGGAAATATTTGCAAATTACAATTTTCGAAATGCAAATATTACTGTAAGCAATGTTTTAGGACAAGTAGTTTACACAGGAAAAATTATTAACAACAATAAAATACTTGATTATGTAGATTTATCAATTGGCATTTATAACATCAAAATTATAGAAGATAAAAATGTATCTAACGCAAAAATTATAGTTAGATGATAAATAGAATAACAGCCTTGTTTGCAACAACTTTTGTATTTTGCTTTTTAACAGTAATCGTTTCAGGAACTAATTATTATGTATCAAATAGCGGTAATGACTCCAACGATGGTACTTCTGTTGACTTTCCATGGTCAAGCATTGAAAAAGTAAACTCATTTAATCTACAACCCGGCGACTCAGTTTTTTTTAAATCCGGTGATGTTTGGAGAGGAAATCTAAAGGCAAAAAGTGGAAACTCCGGAGCAATTATTTATTACGGTTCATACGGGAATGGAAATAAACCAATAATTATGGGTTCAATAGATTTAAGTGATGAATACTTTTGGCAAAACTCGCAAATAAATATCTGGACAACACCTGCTCATGATACTCAAGAGACAGAATTACTTTCAAATAATTCATTCGATACAGACGCTTCAAGCTGGATATTTCATATACAAGATGATGCATCAGCATCCGGAAGCAGAACAACAGAAGAATATTACTCAGCACCAGCATGTTTTCACATTTCATGTGTTTCATCTGGTACAAATTTGTGGGAAATACAATTTGCAAATCAAAATCTAGTTATCGAAGAAGGAAAAACCTATAGGTTATCATTTTTTGCAAAGTCTAATTACACATTCTCATTAAACTCTGTATTACTTATGCAGTCCGCAGCTCCGTATCAAATATACTTTGAAGGAAACAGTAGCACATTTACTATTGACACTGAATGGAATTACTATAATTTATTTTTCACTTCAAACATTAGTGCTAACGACGCAATGATAAATTATCTCTTTGGTGGAATTTTACCCGACAATTCGGAGATATATCTTGATGATATAAGTCTTAAAGAAGTTATATTAAACACTCCGATAACAACAGATATCGGTAATTTAATATTTAATGATGCAAGCGATTTTGGAATAAAGAAGTGGTATCAGGAAGAACTTGAAATACAGGGAGACTTTTGGTATGACCCTGAAAACCTTCAGATATATTTATTCAGTGAAACAAATCCTGCTTTGTTTTATGATAATATTGAAGCTGCTGTAACAAAAAACCTTATAGACTATGAAGGAGTCTCAAATGCTGTTTTTGAAAATATAGAAATCAAATATGGATCTGCTCATGGTTTTGGGGGAGGAAACACCAGTAATATTACTATCATAAATTGTGATATATCTTACATCGGTGGTGGAGCAATTTATATTTCAGGTTACGGAAATATCCGCTATGGAAATGGAATTGAGTTTTGGGAAAATGCAGACAATAATCTGGTTGAAGCATGTAGAATTCATCAAATTTATGACGCAGCTATAACAAATCAAAATGCCGGAAATATTGCAATCCAAAACAACATTATCTACCGAAATAATTTAATTTCTAATTCTGAATGGTCCTTCGAGCATTGGAATCGTCCAATTGAATCTGTGAGTTCAAATATTTATTTCCTTAATAATACCTGTCTATACGCTGGTGATACTTGGGCAAAAAATCAAAGAGATTTTGATCCAACTATAAGAGGCTCTCACCTCACTTTTTTTCAAACCGAAGCCCAAACCTCAGATTTTTATATTATGAATAATATTTTTTATGAATCAGAATCAACAATACTTTATTGTTTAAGAGCAGAAGATTTAAACTTGTTTAATTTTGGACATAATTGCTGGTATCAAACACATACAGACACATTAATAAAAATCTACTATGATGAAAACACTCCACCATATACAAATATCGTTTATAATACAAATCAATTTGATGATTACCAAAATAATTATAGCACTGAAGAAAACTCAATTTTAGAGAATCCTGTTTTTGTTAATGAAATAGAAAATGATTATAATCTTAATTATAGTAGTTCGTGTATTGATGCAGGATTAAACGGAGTCCCTACCTTACCAGTTGGAGAAACCGATTTCATTGGGAATAATAGGATAATGCCAGGATATGGTATGCCCCCTGCCGTTATTGATATTGGGTGTTTCGAATTTGATTTTTATTCTACTAAAATCTCTGCATCCAATTCCACAGATATTCAAATCAGACCAAACCCAACAAAAGATTATATTTATATCAGCTCAAATCAAATTATGGAAAATATAATAATCTATGACATATTTGGAAAGACACACTATCAGGACAATACAAAACATTCAAACATTGTACTAAATATTAGTAATTTTAATCCAGGGATTTATCTAATATCAATAAAATGCAGTGACTATAATGTTACTAATAAAATAATCAAGTACTAATACTAGAAAAGATTTTTGTTTTGTAAAAATCAAAACCTGTTAACAAACAACTTTTTCAAAATAAAAATTAGGGAAGTAAATAAATATATTTTTACTTTTACAAATCAAAATTTAAAAAAAACACATTATGAAAAGACTTAGTATTTATTTTTTATTAATCGGCTTATTAATTTCAACTAGTACGGCTTTATATAGTCAAGAAAAAGAAAAGCCCTTTGGAATCACATTTTATGGCTATGTAAAAAATGATTTCTTTTACGACAGTCGTCAAACTGTTGATGCACGTGAAGGACATTTACTTATGTGGCCCAAAGCTCCCTCTTTTGATAATAAAGGGGTGGATATAAATGCTCATGGAAGTTTTAATTTTCTTGCAATACAAACTCGCTTAGGTGGAAAAATCACTGGCCCTGATGTTTTAGGCGCTAAATCATCGGGACAGTTCGAAGGAGAGTTTTTCGGACATACTGACGCTGATATAAATGGGTTTAGACTGCGACACGCCATTATAAAACTGAACTGGGCAAAATCCGAAATTATGACTGGTCAGTTCTGGCATCCTATGTTTACTCTTGAATGTTTCCCAGGTACTGTTTCATTTAATACCGGATTAGGATTTGCTCCTTTTTCAAGAAATCCTCAAATAAAATACACATTTACTGCAGGCAAGGTAAAACTAATGCTGGCAGCATACGGAGAAAGAGATTTCTCATCAAGAAATATTCTTGGTATTCCAAGCTCATCATATTTAAGGAATTCAGGCACTCCGGGAATTAACTTTCATCTTGATTATGGAAATGCTAACAAAGAAAAAGAATCTGCATTAAATACCGGTTTTGTTGCGAATTATATTTCGATACAACCCGAATTGATTACAGCATTCGGATATCAAACCGACCAACTCGTTCATGCATTAGCAGGATTAGTATATATAAATGCTAAATTTAAACCAGTTAATATTAAATTTGCCTGTGTTTATGCAGAGAATGGTTCGGGAATTACGATACCGGGTGGATACGCAGTTTTAGATAAAGTAGACCCAACTACATTGGAATTTAGCTATATCCCTACAAGAGCTGCCTCTGCCTGGATTGATATTTCATCAACAGGAAAAACATGGAAATATGGAATTTTTGCTGGTTATACTCATAATTTAGGGACATCTAAAGTCATTGATGATATCGGACTTTTTGGTGGTCTTGGCACAAATATTCATCATCTTTACAGAATTTCTCCAAGAATAAACTATTATTCAGGAAACTTCCAGATTGGAGCTGAAATAGAATATACTGCAGCGGCCTACGGAGATGGAACATTCACGCCAAAAGCAATTGCTATAAATCCTGAAGAAGTTGCAAATGTTAGATTTATTCTGGGGGTCTTTTATAATTTCTAATATCTAAATCTTTCAAATTTAACCATATAGCCCAAATTTACCGAGTAGCTCTTGCTAATTCGTATGTGATTTATGTAATATTGAAAAACATTTTGTAATTTTGCAGCGAGCAGGCAGTTCTATCGCCTTTCCGTTCGCGGATGGGAGGAAAGTCCGGACAACACAGGACACTGCACTTCTGAAAGAGAAGATATCCGTGAGGGTATGCAGACGAAGAAGAAAATAACCGTTCAGCCGAAAGGTTGATCAAGGGTGAGAAGGTGGGGTAAGAGCCCACCGGTGGTGATGGCAACATCATCAGCCGTTCGTTCTGCAGGTTGCAAGACCATGTACACCGACGCTTGAAGGCTGTCCGCCTGAGCCGGGGGGTTGGTCGCATTAGATAAATGATAGAAGTCCTCCTTAGGGTGGATACAGAATCCGGCTTATATGCCTGCTCTTTTTTTTAATTTGAACTTGAAATAAATACTGGAACAAACGAAATTATAATTACTGTTAAAATGAAAAATGACAGAAAAAATAGAGAAGGAATTGTATATTCGACAAATAGTGACTTTGTATATGAAACAAATGAACCCGAAGAAATAGAAACTCCAGAACCTTCAAAGCAAAAGTTAAAAGTCTTTCTTGACAGAAAACAAAGAAAAGGCAAATCTGTTGTGGTAGTTGAAGGTTTTATAGGTAAAATTGATGATATTGAATGCTTAGCAAAAGAAATAAAAATTAAATGCGGAACTGGAGGCTCTGCAAAGGATGGACAAATTATTATTCAGGGCGAAATGATTGAAAAAGTAAAAAACTATCTGATTAGCAAAGGATTTAATGTAAAATAATAGAATAATGAAAAAACTTTTAATTATTGCTACAATTCTTGCTGTGATATATTCGTGCAACAGCAAAAAAACTGACACCGAAAATGCAGAAAGTAAAAACATAACAAGCATTAGCGGAAAAATCGAAAATGCTAAGGAAAAGCAAGTTCTTTTAACATATAATCTCACTACAGACACTCTCCAATTAAATGATAAAGGAGAATTTACTGCAAAAATTATTATCGGAACTGGAACACATATTGTGTTTATAAATGGTATAAATCACGCAAGAATTTATGTAAATCCGAAAACAAAATTAAGTTTTATAGCAAATGCTGAAAATTTTCTCGAAACCATAAAATTTACTGGAGATGATGCTGAAGTAAATAATTATCTTGCTGTACAGGTAAAACAAGTGTCAAAAGCAGGTATAAACAGCGAAAACTTTCTTTATGCATCTGATGTTGAAATATTTGAGAATTCCCTCAATAAATTCAGTTCCGATTTAATGCAAAATCTTAAAACTTTCGAAAATAACTCAAAGAATAAATACTCAGATTTCATTTCGCTTGAAAGAGAAAGATTAAAAATAATAGATGCATCTCTTTTACTTTCATATTATACTCCGTTGATAAACGCTAATCAAGTTAATATTGAACTAGAATCACAAATTGACAATCTGGTTGCCTCTACAGATCTCAACAATCCTAAAATGATTTATCTTAATGAGTTTAAACCATTTGTACAAAATTACACTGCTTATAAATTAAACAAGATTTTGAAAGCTGAAAACAGAGAGATAAAATCAGCTGACGAGTATGCAGAATCTTATTTTTCTATTTTAAAAGAAATATTTGTAGAACCGATTGTTTTAGAAGAAGTTTATTACAGT